>NZ_JASBOI010000060.1:0-358 GCF_039907245.1 Corynebacterium sp. c24Ua_83
GCAGCAGTACTCGTTCGAGATCAAAAAGGAAGTTGTCCAACGCCACCTGGCCGGCGAGACAAAGATGGATCTTGCGCGTGAGTTTGGCCTGTCGTCAGACCAGCTGGTCACTAGTTGGTCCTGGGAATGGCGCAACGGTGGCGATGAGGCGTTAAAACCGAAGCCGAAGGGCAGGCCCAAAGGCTCGGCTGCGCCAAAGCCGCTGACCGAAGAGGAGAAGCTGCGGCGCCGGATCGCGCGGTTGGAAGCGGAAAACGCTTATTTAAAAAAATTGCGGGACTTGAGGAATCAGGGACGCGCCTGAAAGTCCAGGCGATTGTCATCCTCAAGTCGCACCACCGCTTGGAGTACCTCCTAG
>NZ_JASBOI010000061.1:0-357 GCF_039907245.1 Corynebacterium sp. c24Ua_83
TGAGGAGGTACTCCAAGCGGTGGTGCGACTTGAGGATGACAATCGCCTGGACTTTCAGGCGCGTCCCTGATTCCTCAAGTCCCGCAATTTTTTAAATAAGCGTTTTCCGCTTCTAACCGCGCGATCCGGCGCCGCAGCTTCTCCTCTTCGGTCAGCGGCTTTGGCGCAGCCGAGCCTTTGGGTCTGCTCTTCGGCTTCGGTTTTAACGCCTCATCGCCACCGTTGTGCCATTCCCAGGACCAACTAGTGACGAGCTGGTCTGACGACAGGCCAAACTCACGTGCAAGATCCATCTTTGTCTCGCCGGCCAGGTGGCGTTGGACAACTTCCTTTTTGATCTCGAACGTGTACTGCTGT
>NZ_JASBOI010000062.1:0-325 GCF_039907245.1 Corynebacterium sp. c24Ua_83
CCGCGAGTTACAGACTCTCGGAACGCTGGAAGTCATAAGTGTCTGGCCAATCATTTTGAAGCTGTAAAAACAGTTCGTTTGTGTGCGAGTGCAGCGGGTTGTTTACCGGGAATTTGCTTTATCTTCACGGTTGCTTTACACTCGTAATCCGTCGCAACGTGACTGCCACTGTGTGGTGTGTTTGTTGTGTGCGTAGGTTGTTTGAGAACTCAATAGCGTGATGAACCAAGTTTAGATACTTTGTTGACCAACCTTTGTGTTGATTCTGATGCATTGTATGTCTTTTCACTTTTTTGTGACTTGTTTCAGTGCTCCACTGGCCCCT
>NZ_JASBOI010000063.1:0-317 GCF_039907245.1 Corynebacterium sp. c24Ua_83
ATGGTTTTTGGTGGTGGTTGCAGGTAGGTAAACAACAGGTTCCTGCGGTGCAGGGATAGTAATGCCTGATAGGCTGCTCGGACGCGTTGGTGGGTGTAGACCCTGCTGTAGGCACCGCTGGCAGGGTCGCGGATGGTGGTTTTCTCGTTCATCCACACCCGGTAGGTGTGGTGTGGCTGAGTTCGTGCAGGTGTGTGACCCATTCGGCTGCGTGGTCAAGGTCTGTGATGTGAGTGAGTTTCAGGGCTAGGCGGTAGATGGTTTTGCCTGCGTCGGTGCGGGGATTGCTGGTGGTATGGCGGCGGACTGTTCGTTGG
>NZ_JASBOI010000064.1:0-311 GCF_039907245.1 Corynebacterium sp. c24Ua_83
ATGTATTCGTCGATTGCTTGGTTGAATTCTGCGACGGTGTCGAAGACTTCACCGTGGTACATCTCGGTTTTCACGTGCCCGAAGAAGTTCTCCATGACCGCGTTGTCGTAACAGTTGGCTTTACGCGACATCGACTGAACACCGCCGTTGTCACCGATCAGGTCGCGCCACGAGGCGTGCTGGTATTGGAAGCCTTGGTCAGTGTGCATCATCCACCCGGGTTCAGGCGCACACGTTTTAATCGCCTTGGACAAAGAGGCAGCGGTAAACGCTGTCGACGGCGATGTAGCCACGGTGTGAGCAACAATTGA
>NZ_JASBOI010000007.1:0-97315 GCF_039907245.1 Corynebacterium sp. c24Ua_83
TCCATTATTAGAGGGGTGCAGATAGCCCAGTGGGGCTGGTGGGGCTGGTGTGGTGCGTACGGTGGTTACCGCATGACGGCTACCGCTCAGCCAGCGCGGCCAGGCTGCCAAACCAGTTAGTCCCTAGGCCTTCGGCGCAGTCACCGTGTACTGCCACGCGCCCAGCGCAGCGTTTGCGCCGGCGCCCTGGGCAATCACTATCTGCTTGAACGGCACTGCAGTGCAGTCGCCGGCGGCGTACACGCCCGGGATGTTGGTGGCATTGTGCTCGTCCACCACAATTTCGCCCATCTTGTTCAGCTCCACGCCGGATTCGCCCAGCCACTGGGTGTTCGGCACCAGGCCGATCTGGATGAACACGCCCGCGACGTCCAGAGACTTCGACTTGTCGTTAGTGCGGTCCGTGTAGTTCAGGCCGGTGACGTTCTTGCCGTCGCCCACGATCTCCGTCGTAGCTGCCGACGTAATCACGTCGATGTTCGCGGTTTCCTCCACGCGCTGCATCAGGATGTCATCCGCGCGGCAGGCCTCGCCGAACTCCAGAACCGTCACGTGCTTCACCACGCCTGCCAGGTCCAGCGCAGCCTCGATGCCCGAGTTTCCGCCGCCGATCACGGCCACGGACTTCCCCTTGAACAGCGGGCCGTCGCAGTGCGGGCAGAAGGTCACGCCCTTGTTGCGGTACTCCTCCTCGCCTGGAACGCCCAGGGTTCGCCACTGTGCGCCCGTGGCGATAACGAGGGCACGGGCGCGCAGGGTGGCGTCATCCCCAAAGTGCACCGTGTGTAGGCCACCCTCCTCGGTGGCAGGGGTCAGACCCGTCGCGGCCTGGGCCTTCACCACGTCAATGTCGTACTGGCCGACGTGCTCTTCGAACTCCGCCGCCAGCTTCGGACCCTCGGTGGCGGGCACGGAGATGAAGTTCTCGATGGAGTTCGTGTCCAGCACCTGGCCGCCGAAGCGCTCGCCAATCAGGCCTACGCTCAGGCCCTTGCGGGCAACGTAGATGGAGGCCGCTGCACCCGCCGGACCCTGGCCAACCACCAGCACCTCGTAGAGCTTCTTCTCATTCAGCTTCTTTGCCTCGCGCGCGGCGGAACCGCTGTCCAGCTTGCGCACGAAGTCTTCGATGGTGGTGCGGCCCTGGCCGAACTCCTCGCCGTTCAGGTAGATGGTTGGCACGGCCAGAACGTTGTTCTCGTTGACCTCGTCCTGGAACAGCGAGCCCTCCACCGCGGTGTGCTTGATGCGCGGATTCAGCACTGCCATGGTGTTCAGCGCCTGCACGACGGTCGGGCAGTTCTGGCAGGTCAGAGACATGTAGGTGACGAACTCGTAGTCGCCGTCCAGGTTTTCTACCTGCTCGATCAGGTCCTTGTCTTCCTTGATCGGGTTGCCGCCGACCTGCAGCAGCGCCAGCACCAGGGAGCTGAACTCGTGGCCCATCGGGATGCCCGCGAAGGCCACGGAAATGTCGCTACCAGTGCGGACGATGCTGAAGGAGGGCTTGCGCTCGTGCGCGTCGTCGTCGCGACGGGCAGTGATCTTGTCGGACAGCCCGGCGATGTCCTGCAGCAGCTTCTCCAGGTCCTCGGAAGCCGAACGGTCGTCCAGGCTGTACACCAGCTCGATGTCCTTGGTGATGCGGGGGACGAGCTGGCCGAGCTGCTTGCGCAGGTTGTCGTCCAGTAATTGCTTAGCCATTGGGTGCTCTCTTTCTTCGTTTATTGACGCCACCCTGAGGGGATGCGCGCCACACATGGATTCTTCGGGGGATGGGGATTTATTGGTGGATTAAAGGCACTAAAAACGGCGGGCAGGATCCGTAAGTGGAAAGCCCGGCCCGCCGTGGGTTTCCCGCCTGGGTGCGGCGGGGGGAGTGGAAGGGGAAGTTAGATCTTGCCAACCAGGTCGATGCCCGGGGTCAGGGTCTCTTCGCCCTCTTCCCACTTGGCGGGGCAAACCTCGCCCGGGTGAGCTGCGACGTACTGAGCGGCCTTGACCTTGCGAACCAGCTCGGAAGCGTCGCGACCGATGCCCTCGGCGGTCTGCTCGATGTACTGGATCTTGCCCTCCGGGTCTACCAGGAAGGTTGCGCGGTCTGCCTGGCCGGCGCCCGGGCGCATGTTCTGGAAGTTGTTGGTCAGCTGACCGGTGGAGTCGCCCAGCATGTAGTAGTTAACCTTGCCGACCTGATCGGACTCTGCGTGCCATGCCTTGTGCACGAAGTGGGAGTCAGTGGATACGGCGTAAACCTCTACGTCCATGCCCTTCAGCTCTTCGTAGTGGTCAGCCAGGTCGCCCAGCTCGGTGGGGCAGACGAAGGTGAAGTCGCCGGGGTAGAAGAAGAAGATGGACCACTTGCCCAGGACGTCGTCCTTGGATACCTCGGTGAACTCACCGTTGAAGAAAGCGGGGTTCTTGAAATCCAGAATCTCGGTGTTGATGAGGGACATGCTGTGCCTCCTTGGGGGCTTGGTTTCAGGTTCTTAGTTGGCAGTTATACGCAACTGTCGCTACAAAGCCTACCGATTTTCTTCAGTCCTGTTTTGAAGTTGAAGTGGATCATCGGGGGCGGCAATGTGGGCTGCTTGATTGCGATTCACCACCCATTATAGCGATGACTTTGTAAAAGTCAAGGATTGATAGGTTTACATTGGTGGCGGGTTATGGGTTTAAATCGGAGGTCGCTATCAATGCTGATTTATGGGACCTTGCGTGTGGTTTGCGAGGCTTCGTATGTGATGAACCTCTCTTAGGGCTTGAGGGAGAGTTGACTGGGGGCTAGTATGACGCATTCAAACAGACAGACAGATCGGTTCATTTTTAGTTTGGAGTAGGGGAACTCATGATTGTCACCGGATTGGCATTAGGTGCTGTCCTTGGCTGGGTTATGCAACGCGGCAGGTTCTGCGTAACCGGCATGATCCGCGATATTTTCTTGAACAAGACCTGGCGGGGCTTCACCGCCTTGCTTATCGTCATCGCAGTGCACGCGGTCGGCCTTGCCGCCCTGACGACTGCGGGAGTGATTACGCCCGAGTACAAGCAGTTCGCACCGCTCGCCGTCGTGCTGGGTGGTCTGCTTTTCGGCATGGGCATCGTGCTGGCGGGTGGCTGCGCATCCGGCACGTGGTACCGCTCTGCCGAGGGGCTTATCGGTTCGTGGCTGGCGCTGGTCTTCTACGCAGGCAGTGCCGCCGTTATGAAGGGTGGCTCGCTGAACGCCCTCAACGAGGGACTGCGCAGCTGGACGCTGCCCATCACCACCATCCACGGGTCTCTGGGGATCTCCGTGTGGTGGCTTGTCATCCCATTTGCGCTGGGAGTTGCCTTCCTGACCCGTCGCTTCCTGGCGCAGGAAGCTCAAGCGCCGAAGATGGCGACCCTGAAGCCGAAGAAGACCGGCCTCGCACACCTGCTGGCGGAAAAGCCCTGGCACTTTTACCCGACCGCGGCCATCATCGGTGCGCTGGGCGTACTCGCATGGCCGCTGTCGGCGGCGACGGGTCGCAACGACGGACTCGGCATCACCAGCCCATCGTCCAACCTCTCTAAGTTCCTCATCAGTGGCGAAGACACAGTTGACTGGGGAGTCATGCTGGTGCTCGGCCTGCTGGTGGGCGCCTTCTTCGCTGCCAAGGCGTCCGGCGAATTCCGTCTGCGCGTTCCCTCCGCTGAGCAGGCTGTTCGCTCCGTCATCGGTGGCGTGCTGATGGGTGTGGGCGCCTCCGCTGCCGGCGGCTGCACCGTGGGTAACGGCATGGTGCAGACCTCCCTGTTCAGCTACCAGGGTTGGGTTGCACTGCTGTTCATCGCCATCGGAATCGGCGTTGCCGCAAAGCTGTGGCTCAAGCCCACCGATGCGGTGCCGGGCCAGGCATCCAACCCGACGGCCAACCAGCCAAGCCAGACGCAGTCCTCCCCGCGCGCCGCACAGTCCGCACAGCCTGCACAGTCCGTACAGTCCGCTGCAGAGCAGAAGGCCATGGCTGCCCAGCTGGGCTTCCAAACCACAGGCACCCTGCTGCTGGATCGCAAGGCCACGGCTGCGGAGAGCGTTGAATCGAGTGGAGCCAGCGGAGATAGCGACCTCAAATTGGTCGGCGACCGGACTTATAAGCTCGACACTCTCGGCGCGGTATGCCCGTTCCCTCTGATCGACGCCAAGGCGGCGATGGCTGACCTTTCCGTCGGGGATTCGCTGCAGATCGACTTTGACTGCACCCAAGCTACCGATGCCATCCCGCGGTGGGCTGCCACCGATGGCCACGAAGTCACGAACTTCGAGCAGACCGCCGACGCTGGTTGGACCATCACCGTTAAGAAGGGCAGCTAGGCTGCCAGCAGCCTATTCGGCCCCCACCGCCCCGCATTGGGGGTGGTTGGGGCGAGAGGGGCGTCACTAAGAAAAGCGAGCAATGGGCGAGCACGGCAACAATGGGGCACATGAGCGACTCACCGGTAACTAGGCACACAATCTTCCAGAACTCCCTGATGACCGCCCTGCTGGACGGCATTTACGACGGCGAGATGACCGTCGGCGAGCTGCTGGGCAAGGGCAACTTCGGGCTGGGGACGTTCGACGCGCTGGACGGCGAGATGGTCATCATCGACGGCGTTTGCTACCAGCTGCGCCACGATGGCAGCGCCACCCGCGCCGATCTGGAAACCCGCAGCCCCTATGCCGTGGCCACCAACTTCGTGCCGCGCATCCGCCGCCGCGCCCCGCAGAACATTCGACGCGCGGAGCTGTCGAAGTTCATCGACGGCATGACGCCCTCCTCGAACTACATGTACGCCGTCCGCATTACCGGGCACTTCAGCAGCGTGGTCACCCGCACGGTCGTGAAGCAGAAGCCGCCGTATCGGCCGATGGTTGAGGCGACGGATGATGACGCCGAGCAGCGTTTCACCGACGTGACGGGAATTATCGCGGGCTTCCGCACGCCTGTCTACGAGAAGGGGATTTCCGTCCCCGGCTGCCACGTGCACTTCATCGACGATTCGCGCACCGTTGGCGGGCACGTGCTGGACTTCACCCTGGAAGAAGGCAAGATCGAGCTGTGTCCCGGCACCGACCTGGAGCTGCGCCTGCCGCTGACCAGTGCGTTCTCTGAGGCGAACCTGGACCCGGAGGACCTGGACGCGCAGCTGCACAAGACGGAAGTCAAGGACTAGCTAACCTGAAAAAGCCTGCCATGGTTTTCCCTTCGATATAAGGTGATCCACAGCGATAACTGAAGGGTGTTAATCAATGGCTAGAAGAAGCTCGCTGCTGTTCGCAATTGCGCTGATCGCAGCACTGGTGACAATCGTCGTACCACCGGCACAGGAAGCCCAGGCGGAGGATGAAGGTAAGAACATCCCGCCGACGATGCTGATTCTGGACGCCTCCGGGTCGATGAAGACCCCGGACGCCGACGGGCAGACGCGCCTGGCCGCTGCAAAGGACGCGGCGCAGATGTTTTCTGTGGCCGTGCCCAGCGACGCGGAGTTGGGATTCATGGTCTACGGCACGGAGGTCGGCAACTCGCCGGAAGAGCGCGAGGCTGGCTGCAAGGACGTTAAAACCCTGCTGCCAGTGGAAAAGGGAAACGTGACCAAGATTCCTGAAGAAGTCGGCAAGGTGGAGGCTTCCGGTCACACGCCGATGGGGCCGGCCCTGAGGCAAGCCGCCAAGGAACTGCCCAAGGATGGCGAGCGCTCGATCGTGCTGGTATCCGACGGCGAGGACACCTGCGCCCCACCGCCTGTGTGCGAGGTCGCCAAGGACCTGAAGAAGGAAGGCATTGACCTCACCATCAACACCGTCGGCTTTTTGGTGGACGCCAAGGCCCGCAAGGAGCTGGAGTGCATCGCCGAGGCAGGCGGCGGCGAGTACATGGATGCCAAGGACACCGTGAGTTTGGCTGATTCCATGAAGCGGCTGACCACTCGCACGGCCCAGACCACTGAGACTGAAGCGGAGGAGATCAGTGGAGGCGATGATTACTCATCGGCGGCTAAGGTGCCGGCCGATGTGGAGACTTTCTCCACGAAGCTGCGTGAAAAGTCCGATGGCGACCGGGAGGACGAGGACGGCGCCGAGTACTTCAGCACCCCCATCGCCGAAGGCGAGCGCCTGGCGCTCAGCGTGGCCACGATGCCTCCGCCCTCCCAGGGCGATGGGCTGGGGAGATCCAACTTCGCGCTCAAGTTGGACGCAGAGGAGCTAGATTGCTACCTGGACAACAGTGGAGATACCGGGATCATCGATTCCAACGGACCGTTCTTCTCCTCCTACACAACGAAGCGAGCAGGCGAAGACTGCCCAGCAGGTGACTTCAAGTTCAAGGTAGTGCGCAAGAGTGGCCCGTACGAGGGGCAGGAGATCCCCGCGGAGGTCACCATCAAGCGCTTCGCGAACGAAGACCTCAATGGCGTGCCGGAGCCTTTCGAGGAGGAGAGCTTCTCCCATGAGGATTCCCCGCAAGCTGCCGAAGACGTGGAGACGGTGAAGCCGGGGGCGTGGTTCCACGACGCCACGGAGCTCAAGGCGGACGGCAAGTCTACGGTGAAGGCCGACATCGTGCCGGGCGAAACTCACGTGTACAAGATCAAGGCTGAGTATGGGCAGAAGCTGCGGGGTGGGATGAAGCTGGTCGCGGCTCCTGACAAGGAGCTGGCGCGCATCTCTCAATTGCAGGTACGAACCCTAAACTCTGTGCGGCAAGCAGCTTCTTCGCAGGAAAGCCAATCCGTCAACCCGCACACCGAGGGCCAGTCCGTTGCCTTCGGCCACGCCGCCAGGCTGAACTATCGCAACATGGTGGGCGATGGTGAGGAACAACCGAGCGATGTTGCGGCGCGGAAATCTTGGCTGGATGGGGACCAGTACATCGTGGTTTTCTTCAACAACAGCTGGGGTGGCGGCGAACACCGGGACGTTTCAGAGGTGAAGAACGAGGCCGCCACCTATGAGCTCACCACAGAGCTCACGGGGGAGAAGATTCCCGGCCCGAAGTTCTCGGAGGCTTCGCATCCGCAGGACGAGGAAAGTGAAGACAACTCCAAGCGGGCCGACGAATCCGAGGAAAAGGACAGCGAAGAGTCCGGCTCGAGCAACAACCTGATCTGGTACAGCGTCGTCGTGGGCGTGCTGGTAGCCCTGGGCGGTGTGGCCCTCGCCTACAGCCGCAAGCGCTAAGCGTTCGAGGAGCCGCTCTCTGCCCCAGGCTGCCCCGCCGGTGGCTCGCCCGCCGGCGGCTGACCCCCTGGGCCACCCTGACCACCTTGACCACCCGGACCGCCCGGCCCACCTTGACCGCCTACGGGGCCGCTCATCTTATTCTCGGTGGTGGTATCAATCGGAACGTCCAAAGTCAGCGTGTAGCCGGACTTCACATCGCCGGTGAAATCCGGCATCTGCGCATCCCAGCCGTCGCTGAATATGCCGTCTTTGTCGAGCGACGTGTTCTTGTAATTCTTGATTGAGGCTTCGTAGTTATCGGTCTCGTAAACCGCCTCGCAGACGTCGCCGGGGATTGCGATTTGAGATGTGAGGATCGCATTCGTGGCGTCCGAAATAGAATCCTTATCCGGGAAAACCTCGAAGTGAATGTGCGGGTATCGCCCGGAGTAGCAACCCGGAACGATGGTTGTGAATTCGACGGTGCCATCGTCGCTGGTGACTTGCACTCCGCGCAGATAGGTTTCATTCTCCAGCCCGTCGCCGTACATGGAGTAGCCGCCCTCTGCATCGCAGTGCCAGACGTATACGGCCGCGCCAGTCATTGCGGAGTTGCTGTTGACCATGTCGATGATGTTCAGCTTGAGCTTCATCGGCACACCGGAAGCTGTTGCCCCGCCGCCGATGCTGGATCGGATGTCGGATCTTTCGACGCCCACCTTTTCCAATACGTCAGGCCCATTTGATCCATCGCCGGGATAAGGGCCTGCGGTTTCAGTGTTCATTTCTGTCAGGTCAACGTCCGAGTTCGCGGTGCTGGCAGCTGCACCGCTGGTGGTGCCTGCAGAGCTCGATGTTGCACTTGATGCGGCTGAAGGATCAGATCCAGGCGAGCAAGCTGCGATAGCTGCTGTCCCGGCGCCAACCCCAAGTAGTCCGAAGAACTTGCGGCGAGAAACACGGTTGCGGATCGTGCCGATGTCGAAGTGCAGTCCTTGGTCCTCCAGGTCCTCGTCTTGCCGGTCGAGGACACGCCCTTCGTAGGTGCGGATGTGTAAGCCCATGGTGGTTTCCTTCCCTTCCTTGTGACCTCTAAAGTTCGTCTGTCTTCGTCCATCGAGGCCTTTGGCTGATCTATGAACCGAAGCTAGGGGGCGAAGCTTGTATGGACGTGAGGTGCCGCTGCGGTTTGAGTCGCGAGTAGATACTGGTCTCTCGGTAGGGAAGTGGGAAACGCGTGGTGAATGACCTATCAACTACCCGCAAAATGGTCACAGAAGTAAAAAGAACAGCTGGCAGCCACCTGAAAACCCCACTTGGGGTGATCAGGCAGACTGCCAGCTAACTAAAGGAGGCGAAACCAGTTGAGAACTAGCCCTTCAGGGACTCCAGCGGGGTGAAGCGCTCGCCGTACTTAGCGGCCAGCTCCTCAGCGCGGGCAACGAAGCCTGCAACACCGCGGGTCGGGTAGTCGCCACCGTCGCGGTCCGCGACCTTGCCCTCCGGCAGGGTAGCGGCGGCCGGGCGGTCGTAGTTCTTGATGTACTGGCGGGTACCGCCGGTCCAGGCCGGGAAGCCGATGCCCATGATGGAGCCGATGTTGGCATCCGCATCGGAGGTCAGCACGCCCTCGTCGATGCACTTCTGGGTCTCCAGAGCCTCGGCGAACAGCGGGCGCTCCACCAGGTCGATGAAGGCCGGAGCGTCAGCCGGAACGTTGGAGCCAGCAGCCACGCCGCTCGGGTCAGCAGCAGCCTTCTGGGCTGCGCCGGCAGCGGCGGTATCCAGGCCGGTGCCTGCAACGGTGGACTCGCCGTCGGCGACCTTCACCTTGCCGGCGCCCAGCTCGTCCCACAGGCCGCGCCACAGGCCGGTGCGGCGGCCTTCCTCGTTGTACTCGTAGAAGCCCTTGCCCTCGAGCTTGCCCGGACGGTCGTAGACGTCCAACATCTTGTCCACGATCTCGGTCACGCCACCGTCGTCGACGGTCAGGCCAGCGGCCTCCTGAGCTGCCTTGGTCTCGGCGCCGATCTTGCGGGCCAGCTTCAGGTTCAGCTCGTCCTGCAGCTGCAGCGGCGGTGCCGGGTAGCCAGCCTGGCGACCAGCGGCCTCGATGACGGCCGGATCGATGCCCTCAGCCAGCATGCGCATAGCCTCGTTCAGGAAGAAGCCGATGACGCGGGAGGTGTAGAAGCCGCGGGAGTCGTTCACGACGATCGGGGTCTTGCGGATCTGGCCGGTGAAGTCCAGGGCCGCAGCCAGGGTCTCGTCGGAGGTCTCCTCGCCCTTGATGATCTCCACCAGCGGCATCTTGTCTACCGGGGAGAAGAAGTGGATACCGATGAAGTCCTTCGGGCGCTTCACGCCGGTAGCCAGCTCGGTGATCGGCAGGGTGGAGGTGTTGGAGCCCAGCACGCAATCCTCCGGCACGGCTGCCTCGATCTCTGCCCAGACCTTGTGCTTCAGCTCGGTGTTCTCAAACACGGCCTCGATCACGATGTCACAGTCGGACAGGTCGGAGTAGTCGACGGAAGGCTTGATGCGGTCCAGCAGAGCCTTGGACTTCTCCTCGGTTGTCTTGCCGCGCTTCAGTGCCTTGGCCTCCAGACCCTCGGAGTAGGACTTGCCCTTCTCGGCAGCCTCCATCTTGATGTCCTTCAGCACGACCTCCATGCCAGCCTTCGCTGCCACGTAGGCGATCGCTGCGCCCATCATGCCGGCACCAACCATGCCCAGCTTCTTGAACTGCTTCTTCTCAACGTCCTTCGGGCGGGAGCCGCCACCGTTGCAGTACTGCAGGTCGAAGAAGAATGCCTGCATCATGTTCTTGGAGGTCGTGCCGGTGACCAGCTCCACGAAGTAGCGGGTCTCCACGGCCAGAGCCTCTTCGATGTTCTTCAGCTGTGCGCCCTCAACGGCGGCCTTCAGGATGGCCTTCGGAGCCGGCATCGGCGCGCCCTTGATCTGCTTGGTCACGTTAGCCGGGAAGGAGGGCAGGAACTGTGCCAGCTGCGGGCTGGTCGGGGTGCCGCCCGGGATCTTGAAGCCCTTCTGGTCCCACGGCTGGGATGCTTCCGGGTTCTCCTTGATCCACTTCTTGGCAGCGTCGATCAGCTGGTCTGCCGGGACGACTTCGTCGATCAGGCCGGTCTTCAGTGCGTCCTCCGCACGGAACTGGCGGCCAGTGGTCAGGACCTTCATCAGTGCGTCCTGAATGCCCAGCATGCGGACCACGCGGGTCACGCCGCCGCCACCCGGCAGCAGACCCAGGGTGACCTCTGGCAGGCCAACCTTCAGGCCCTTGGCGTCCGAAGCAATGCGGTGGTGCGTGGCCAGAGCGATCTCCAGGCCACCGCCGAGCGCCGCACCGTTGATGGCGGCGACGACCGGCACGCCGAGGGTCTCGATTGCGCGCAGGCCGGCCTTCATACCGTTGATCTGTTTCGTGATTGCTTCTGCGTCTTCCGGGGTGGACTTGATCATCGACTTGATGTCGCCGCCGGCGAAGAAGGTCTTCTTCGCGGAGGTGATGACCACGCCCTTGGCCTCGCCGGATTCCACTGCGCCCTGCAGCTTCTCCACCAGCTCAGGCAGCTCGCCCTGGAAGGTGTCGTTCATGGTGTTGACCGGCTGGTTCGGGTCGTCCATGGTGATGGTTACGATGCCGTCGCCATCCTGGTCCCACTTGAACATGCTCATGTGTGATGCTCCTTGTTTTATTTATTA
This sequence comes from Corynebacterium sp. c24Ua_83, assembly GCF_039907245.1. Classification (NCBI taxonomy): domain Bacteria; kingdom Bacillati; phylum Actinomycetota; class Actinomycetes; order Mycobacteriales; family Corynebacteriaceae; genus Corynebacterium; species Corynebacterium sp. c24Ua_83. The sequence continues at coordinate 10,898 of NZ_JASBOI010000007.1, forward strand.
ACGCCCTCACGCTCGCGTTCGCGGGAGGTTGTCAGAGGAAAATTGAGTGTTTCTTGTGTTTTGGTCTGCGGGAAGGTCGGTTAGACGCGCTCGATGATCGTGGCCACACCCATGCCGGCTGCGACACAGAGGGTGATCAGGGCGTAGCGGCCGCCGGTGCGGTGCAGCTCGTCGACGGCGGTGCCGGTGATGATCGCGCCGGTTGCGCCCAGCGGGTGACCCATAGCGATGGCGCCACCGGAGACGTTCAGCTTCTCGTCCGGGATGTCCAGCTCGCGTTGTGCACGCAGAACGACGGAGGAGAATGCCTCGTTGATCTCCCAGATGTCGATGTCCTCGGGCTTCAGGCCAGCCTTGGCCAGAGCTGCGCGGGAGGCCGGTGCCGGGGCGGTCAGCATGATGGTCGGCTCCACACCGGAGGTGGCGACGGAGACAACGCGGGCGCGCGGGGTCAGGTCGAAGTCCTTACCGGCCTGCTCGGAACCGATGGCCAGCAGGGCTGCGCCGTCGACGATGCCGGAGGAGTTACCGGCGTGGTGCAGGTGGTTGATGCGCTCCAGCTGCGGGTACTTGGTCTGCGCGACAGCGTCGAAGCCACCCTGGTCACCGATCATGGCGAAGGCGGGCTTCAGGCCGGACAGGCCCTCGACGGTGGTGCCAGGGCGGATGGTCTCGTCGCGGTCCAGCAGGGTGATGCCGTTCTGGTCCTTCACCGGAACGACGGTGCGGTCGAAGCGACCCTCTTCCCAGGCCTTGGATGCGCGCTCGTGGGAGCGGGCAGCGAAAGCGTCGAGGTCCTCGCGGGACAGGCCGTCCAGGCTGGCGATGATGTCAGCGGAGATGCCCTGCGGGATGAAGTCGTTGTAGAAGTTGGATGCCGGGTCCATTGCCAGGGCGCCGCCGTCGGAGCCCATCGGGACACGGGACATAGACTCCACGCCACCGACGAAGACCAGGTCGTCCCAGCCGGAGCGGATCTTCTGTGCGCCCAGGTTCACGGCGGTCAGGCCGGAGGCGCAGTAGCGGTTCACCTGGAAGCCGGTGGCGGTGTACGGCAGGCCGGCGTTCAGCGCGGCGGTGCGGGCGATATCCATGCCCTGGTCGCCGACGGGGGTGACACAGCCAGCGATGACGTCGCTGATGCGGTTGGGGTCGATGCCCGGGTTGCGCTCGATGATCGATTCGATCAGGCCGGAGAGCAGGTCAACGGGCTTTATGGTGTGCAGGGAACCGCCCGGCTTGCCCTTTCCACGGGGGGTGCGGACGGCGTCGTAAATGAATGCCTCAGGGGCGCCAGTGTTACTGGTCATGTCAGTCCTATTTCCTATCGTTCTCGACAGTGATCCTTTAGTGCAACGATCGGCTAGGGCAGTGGCCCATGAATCCTGTGGTTCATGAATCCAGCGGCTCATGAATCCAGTGACCTAGCAGGTCGCAACACTAGACTTGTGTCTCACGCCACATTACCCGTTCTTCGGGGAAATAGTTGTAGTCTTATGTCTTTTTCTGCCCCTAGAAGGTGCCCCCGCTGAATTGGGGGTAGTCCTAGCGCTTCTGAAACACCAGCACCAAGTTGGATACCGCGAACTCGCGGAGCCCCGGCACTCGCACCATCCACCACGCCCACCAGGGGTGATAGCGCGGGAACGCGGCCACCAGCTTGGCGCTTTCGCCATGCACCTTGCGCGCGTATTTCAGACCTTCGGCGGCGGAGACGTTGAACAGGCTCTCACCCCAGCGGTTCTTCGGCGGCTTGCCCATCTTCTTCTCATAGCGCCGGGCGGCAAATTCCCCGCCCACGTAGTGCTGCCACAGCCCGGTTTCGTGCCCGCCGAATGGACCCAGCCACACCGTATAGCTGTAGATCATCACTCCGCCTGGCTTCGTCACCCGCAGCATCTCGTCGGCCATCCGCCACGGATCCGGTACGTGTTCGGCGACATTGGAAGAGTAGGTGATGTCGAAGGCGTCACCAAGAAAAGGTAGGTCCAGCCCCGAACCCCGAACCGAGGTCTGCAGCTTGATGCCCGCGGCGGCCATCTCACCGACGTCTGGTTCGCAGGTGTAGTAGTCCGCGCCGGCCTTGTCGAAGGCCACTCCGAAGTAACCCGGCCCGCCGCCGACGTCCAGGATCTTCGTGTTGCGTAGGGGCTCGCTCTGGTCTGGCCCCTGCCCCGAACTCTGCCCTGAACCCTGCCCAACACCGCGCACGCCCGCGTAAATGTCGCGGATCAGCTCGACGGTGTCCTCGGCCAGGTGGCCGTAGAAGATGTCGGGGCGGGTCTGCTCGTACTTGAAGTCGTTGAGCAGACCGAAGGAGCGGCGCAGGGTAGCGCGGCGGCGGAAAACGCTCAGCGTCTGGCGCTGGCGGGCGGGGTGGTTGTTCGGGCTCATCGAGTGTCTATCTTTTCAGGTTGTGCTGACTTTCTGCAGTCTTTACGCAGATTCACCAAACCCTGCAAAGTCGCAGGCGGTGGCGACTAACATAGTGTCCATCATGAAAGTACTGCTTCTCTGCTGGCGCGACACAAACCACCCCGAAGGTGGCGGCAGCGAACGTTACTTGGAGCGCGTGGGGGAGTACCTGGCCAACCAGGGCCACCAGGTGGTGTTCCGCACTGCCTACTATCCCGGCTCCACACGATCACAGCAGGTCGGCCGCAATTTCCGTTTCTCTCGTGGCGGCGGCAACCTTACGGTTTACCCGCGCGCGCTGGCCGCGATCCTGGCCGCCCGCCGGGGGCGTGGGGCCCTAGCGGACATTGGCCGCCCGGACGTTGTGGTGGATACCCAAAACGGCGTACCCTTCTTCGCCTCCCTGGTCAGCGGCGCGCCCACCGTCGTCTTGACCCACCACTGCCATCGCGAGCAGTGGTCCGTCGCAGGGCCGATCCTCTCCCGCATCGGCTGGCTGATCGAGTCCACCATCTCGCCGTGGATCCACCGGCGCCGCCGCTGGGTCACCGTCTCTGCCCCCTCCGCCGAGGAGCTGGTGGAGCTTGGCGTGCTGCGCGGCAACATCGAGATCATTCGTAACGGCATCGATCCTGTTGCTCCTTCTTTGATTCCGGACGCCCCCAGCCCCAACTCCGACAATGCCAGCGAGGAGCAGACGATTCACCTGGTGGCGCTGTCCCGGCTGGTCCCCCACAAGCAGATCGAGCATGCGCTGGACGCGCTGGCCGCCGTGGCGCGCACCCACCCGAACGTGCGCCTGGATGTGATCGGCGACGGATGGTGGGCCGATCGCCTGCGGGATTACGCCCGCGAGCTGGGGATTGAGCCGCTGGTGGTGTTCCACGGCTTCGTGTCCGAGGAGCTGAAGCACCGCATCCTCAACCGTGCCTCTGTGCACGTGATGCCCTCGCGCAAGGAGGGGTGGGGCCTGGCCGTGATCGAGGCGGGGCAGCACGGGGTGCCGACGGTCGGCTATGAGTCCTCCGCCGGGCTGCGGGATTCCGTCATCGACGGGGAGACCGGCCTGCTGTGTTCTTCCCCCGGTGGGCTAATGAACGCGGTCGAATACCTGCTGGATAACCCGGAGAAGCGCAGGGAAATGGGCCGGGCCGCGAAGCGCCGGGCCGAGGAGTTCTCCTGGGACGCCACCGGCGCGGCATGGGAGAAGCTGCTGCGCCAGGAAGTCGCGCGCGGGCGCTAGTCAGCGCTGTCGGCCTTGCCTGTCTTGACCGGCAGCGGCCGGCTGCGGCCGTTCATCTGCAGCTGGCGGGTCACACGCCACAGCCACACGCACATGCCCCACATCATGAGCATCCAGTAGAACGTCATGCCCACGAACAGCGGCGCGCGATCTTGGACCGGCGAGCGCGGCAGGGTGGGGCTCTGCACCCGGTAGAGGTCGTAGTTATCGGCGCTGAGGACGCGCCGAATGCCCTTGGAGTTCAATACCTGCAGCGCCTTGGTCATCGCGACGCCGTCGGTGATGGAATACCAGTCCACCAGCACCCAGCTCACGCCATTGCGCTTGAGGGTATTCTTGCCGTTCATAAGATCCGACAGGATCCTCATGCTGGCCGGGTTGCCATCCACCACCTGGCCATCGACGATCAGGAACCCAGGATCCATCGGCGACCCCGGCAGCAACTTCAGCCCCGGATCCACGTGCGGCCGGTCGCCGCGGGTGCGGTAGTTGCCCGGCGGGAGCAGCACAATCTTGCCGTTCGGAGCGCCGGAGATGATGGTGAACATCTGGCTCCACGTCTCCGAGATCTGCACCCGCTTCAATGGCGCCATATCCGCCGGATATGCGGGGACGGTCAGCACGCACGCCACAGCCAGGCCGGCCGCCGCGGCACGCGGCGCCCACCGCGAACGGCTGGGACTGTCCTCCTTAGCCGGGGCCTTTCGGACGTCCCCAGCGCGGCGGCGCGGGTCCATCCGCTCCACCGCCACGGCAATCAGCAGCACAAACCCCGGAATCGCCAGGCACACGAACTTCGAGGTATCGCGGAACATGCCCGCGCCGGGCACGTGGCTAATTGCAAAGCCCATAAGATCCACGCCCCAGCTGGTGGCCAGCAGAGGGGGCGTCACTAAGGCAAGAACAGTCAGCACCGCAACGCCGCGATAGACACGCCACAGCTCCTTGAAGCCGAGCATCAGCACCACGCACAGGGCCACGCTCACGAGCACCGAAAACAGGTTGCGCGACGGCGGGATGGCCTCCGCATTCCAAATCCCCGAAAGCCCCATCGTGGAGGCAAGCGGGCCTAAGAAGGTCTCGCCGCGGGCGGAAAACAAAGCCGCGGACAGGGCATCGGAGCGGGTCTGCGAAGGGTTAGAAACCCAGATCGCCGGCAGCAACCACGGCAACGCGGCGATGATGCTGGCAACGAGGCTGCGCAGACGCTCCCCGTGCGAAGGTGCGAACACCAGCGCCGTGATCAGCGCCAGGATCAGACCGGTCGGCACAAAGCCACACAAACAGATCGCCACATACAACAGACCGTGGGAACGCGCGGCGGCCAGGAAAGCGACCGCAGGCAGCAGCATTCCCGCGGTCGCAACGGTCCACTGGCCCTGCAGAAAACGCTCGATGACGAACGGATTCCACACCACAAACAAAGCTGCAACCAGCTGCGAGGAAAGCCGCCCGCCAGCCATGTCCCGCACCATCGCGGATGCGAAATAGCAACCCATTAGGCAGGAAAAAAGAACGAGCGCACTGGCAAGGAACGTGGAGGGGAAGGTGGGGGAGAAGAGCGTCAACACCGCATCCTGCGGCAGGGCGCGCGGAGCGCCGTCGTTGATGCCCAGATTATTGGAATTTTCCGGCAGGGAATGCGGCACCAACATATCCCGCAGCAGAAACGCCTTCGAGGAATCCGGGCGCAGACCCAGCCAGAACGGCCACAAAGTGACGATAGAGACGAGGAAAGACCACCCCAGCACGATCCGGCGATCGCGCTTGGCGGTGGTCTTCGGCGGCTGCGGCTTCACAGCCAATAGTCTAGTGGCTCAGCGGAAATAATTGCGGGAATTACTTGGCCGCCAGGCGCGCGGAGCGGTGAGCGATCCAGCCGACTACCAGCAGGATCAGGCCAACCACGCCCAGGATCCACGGCAGGATGGTGCCCATCAGCTTGATCTTCTGCAGGCCATCGGTGGCCTTCTTCATCTGGCCGTCGCGGGACTCGTCATCCCACGCGCCCGGGAAGTACACGGCGGTACGGGTCGGGTTGTTGATCTCCTCTTCCTTGTTCTCGAAGATCTCCTGCGCCTCTTCGTCATCCTGCGCGTAGTACTGGAAGACTTCCTCGGAACCGTTGACGATCACGCCGGTATCCGGCTGCACGCGCAGCACGCGGTGGACGGTGTAGTAGCGGGACAGCTCAACCTCGGGGCCGAGGTCCTCTTCCTTCTCGCCGTCCTCGCCCTCCTTCTTCTCGTTGGCCTTCTCATCCTTCTTCTCGGCCTGCTCGCCGTCCTTGTTCTTGATGTCGTCCGGGTCGATGCCCCAGACCTTCGCCGGGAACTTCAGACGCAGCGCGGCCAGGGTGCCCTTGTCGCCCTTGGACAGCTCGCCGTCGGCCTCCAGGCGCTCGCGCAGAGCCGGGTACAGCTCGGTCGGGGGAACAGTCTGCTCGAAGCGGTAGACCTTCTCGCCGTCCTGCTCTTCCTCACCGACGTAGTCGATCGGCTGGGTCTTCAGGATCTGCATGTCGAAGTAGTCGTAGGACTTGCGGTCCGTGCCCATCGGGAACTGGTAGGTGATGCCGGGGCGGGTGAACGGAGCGACAGAGGCCTCAACCTCTTCGTCCTTACCCTCGTTGGCAGCTGCATCCAGGGCCGGTGCGTTCAGCTCGATCGAGGACGTCGGCTCCGGCACGGGCATCTGGGTCTTGCGATCCAGGGTGATGTGGTCGATCGACGCGCTGATCAGGTTCTTCGGCTCTTCCCGGTCCGTGCGGAACAGGGTCTGGCCGGACTCGAGGGTCACGACATCATCGTCCGAAGGTTCCTGTGCGGTGGTGAATCGCTGGGACTGCATCTCCAAGTCCTTGTTGATGAAGCAGCTCACCTGCGGGTTGTCGCCCTTGCACTCGGGCTTGTCCTTGTTGTTGCTCACCGGCTTGCCGGCCGCAAGCGCCCCAGAGTCCAGCAGGTTGCCGGGTGTCTTCGGTGTGATGGTGGTGGATACGAGGTCCAGCGGCAGCACCTTGCCCTTCGGGACGACATAGGTGGGCAGTGCGATGGCAAAGACCAGCATGGCTACACCGAGCACGATCGCTACGGAGGAGAGGATTCTCTTCATAGGATGGGGTTTCCTGACTCTATCTGTCTATATCTATCCGGTGACTGTAGTTAGCCTGTAAAGCTTCCAATACTTTAGCCAATCAAAACTAGATACTTCGCAGATTTAAAATATTTCTCTAGAAAAGTCTTCGGGGGTGTTTTCGCGTGCCGGTCGGTTAAGCTGATCCCGATGAGCACGAAGATTCCCTCCGCCCGCCCCGCGCCCTTCCTACCTGCGCTGGAAGGTCTCCGCGCGATTGCCTGCTCCGGCATCATCATCACCCATGTCGCGTTCCAAACCGGCGCGGATACGGGGAACCTGCTGAACCGCATGATGGCGCGCACGGATTTCTTTGTGCCCGTGTTCTTCGCTCTTTCCGGGTTTCTGCTGTGGCGCCGCCACCGTGCGGACTTTGCGGTATCTACCTCGCAGGACAATCTGCTGACCTTGGCGGGTTACTACGTGAAGCGCCTGGGTCGCATCTTCCCGGCCTACCTGGTCACCGTCGCGGTTGTGCTGCTGTTCTTCCCGGTTGCGGGCTCGCCGACGGCGTGGCAGATGATCTCGAACGTCATCATGGTGCAGATCTACGTCGACGGTGGGCTGATCGGCGGGCTGACCCACCTGTGGAGCTTGTGTGTAGAGATGGCTTTCTACCTGGTGCTGCCTGTGATCGCGGTGGCGTGGGGGCGTCGAGAAAGAAAATGGCGGATCGTGTGGATCGTCGTGGTGGCCGCGGCGAGCTTCGGCTGGGCCTTCATCCCCGCGTTCGCCGAGCCGCCGGCGCCGGGTGGATTGAACCCGCACATCATGCCACCTGCGTTTATTGCATGGTTCGGGGTGGGGCTGCTCGGTGCGGAGCTGGAGTCTATCCTGCAGGATCGTGCCTACGCGCGCACGGGTAAGGATGGGGCCGAGGGTCTTGACGCCCGGTACCAGCTGCCGGAGGTGCGATTCGTAGCGAAGTTTCGCTGGGTGTTCTGGTTGCTGGCCATCGGTGCGCTGGCGGTCGCGGCCTCGGACGGGCCGGAGGGGCTGACGCACGCGGCGCCGGCGGAGTTCGCCCGCCGGACGCTATATGGCCTGGTGTTCGCTGCCGCGCTGATCGTTCCTTATACGCTGGCGCCGCGGTCGAAGTTCCTGGAGTCGGCACCGATGCAGGCGCTGGGCCGCTGGTCGTATGCGATCTTCCTGTGGCACATGTCGCTGCTATCGCTGGTGTTTCCGCTGCTGGGCGTGCCACTGTTCAGCGGGCACACCGCCCTGGTGCTGGTGGCAACGTTCGTGCTGAGCGTGCCGGTGGCCGCGCTGAGCTACTCCTTGGTGGAAGAGCCCGCGCGCCGGTCCATTAATTCCTGGTGGCGCTCGGTGCGGGATGCCAAGCGCGAGGCACGCGCTGCAGTTGCTGCAGATGCCAAGGCAGAGACCACCGCGGCCAGCAGCACGACGGCGAGCGCGCCGTTCACCACGAACCCGTCCGCGTAGTAGTTTCCGCTGCCCCAAGCGCCGCGGATGCAGAGCAGTAGCGCCAGGAATGCGGCCGCCCCGGTGATGGCCTTGCCCGCCAGGATGGCGCGGCGGAAGCGCTGGCTACGCGGGGTGCGCTCCGTGGGCTGGGTCTTGCTTGCCGCCGCTGGCGCAGCTGCCACTGCCGCCGTCCTCTCCGGCAGCGCCGGCATCCGGCGGGTTCGCTGCACCACGAAGATGCACAGCCCCACCAGCACCAGCGCCGCCACCAGGCCGATGGCCAGCCATGCGCGGTATAGTTTCGTGCCCTCGAAGTGGATCTTGACCAGCCCGGACTTGCCCTCCGGGACGATCCACCCCTGCTGCCAGCCATTCACCGTGATCGGCGTGAGCTGTGTGGTTTCGCCGCCATCTTCCAGCGTGGCGATGCGTCCGGGGTTCGCCTGCGAGGGGCTGAACAGCACGCGCTTCTTATCCGAGGCCTCCAGGCGGGTGGATTGCTCGCCGGGCGCCAGCTGCTCCCGCGGGTTGGCCTGCTCCACCGGCTGTGCCGCCGGGGTCTCCCGCACCGCCGCGCCGTACAGCGGCTCGGCGACGGAGAGCGCCACCCAGCGCGCCGTGGTGGACAGCACGTGCTTGCCCGCGGGTAGGTTCAAGGTGTCGCCGCAGGTGTAGTCCTTGCCGTCGATGGTCACGGGTGCTGGGTTCTCGCGGGCGCATTCGGAGGTGTGCACAACGACCGGCAGCTCGCCCGCGCCGTTGCCAACTGCTTCCGGTACCTCGAAGCCGCGCAGCATGACGGATTCGTTGATTTCCTGGCCGAATACCCACCGGTTCAGTGTTGCCCCTGTTGCCCCCGCGTTGCCCTGTGAGTCGTCGCTGCCATCCACTGGGGGCACCGTCGGCACGCGCCGCGGCGTGACGTCCTTCTCCCCATCGGCCAGCACCTTCGCCTCGGATATGCCGAAGTCGCCGAAGGAACCCACGATCGTCACGCGGATCGCATCGGCCCGCCCGGCTGGAACCTTCACCTTGTTGGTCTCGCCGGTCTTCAGGGTTGCTGACGTGCCCGACACGATTCTGCCCTGCAGGTACGTCGTCACCTGCACGCGCGCCGGGCGCCCTTGAACGTCTAGGTGCAGGCCCAGCCTGTTGTATGCCTCGTCCATGCGGAACTCGATGTACTGCCCGGCCACGTTGCCGACCGTCGGCCGCCACGCGGTTCTCTGCGAACCATCCACCGCGGAGGTTGCGGAAGAGTACGTCTCCGCCCCGCCGAAGCTCGTCGGATCTGCGGCAGTAGAGGAGACCCGCACCTCGCCGCGGCCTTCTACGCGCGTCATCTGCTCCGGCGCGACCTCCTGCCCGTCCGCATCGCGCACGGGGTAGTCGCGCACCGGGTTCAGCACCTGCACCGGGTCGTCTTCGCTGCGGATCTCGCTGTCCGCGCTCACCACGTTGCCGTAGTTGTGGTCGCGCAGCGCGGGCGTGTCCGTCACCGTCTGTGCGGGTAGCTCTAGTCCTTTGCCTTGTGACGCCCCCACGCGCGCCCTAGCCGCACCCTGCCTACCCAGGGCCGCGTCCGCCGCTGCCAGGCGGGGGAGGGATTCGGCGCTGGAATGGGAGACGTCGAGGCGTTCGGCGTCAATAATCCGCAGGTCACCCGCAGTGCCCCCAGTGTCGGGAGTAACAGGATCCACCCGATAGATCCGCACCTCCTCGTCGTCACCGAAGGTGGCGGCCTTGCTGAAACCTCCGGAGCGCTCGAGGGTGCGCTCGATCCGCTTGGCGCCGGGGGTGTCGGCGGCGGTGGTCAGGTCGTAGCGCAGTGCCAGGTACCCCACGCCTTGCTGCCACAGTGCGGCGGCGAGGGAGGGGATGGCGGTGCCGGCTTCCAGCTCCCGCTGTATGCCGTCGAGGCCGCGGATGGCCTCGGGTTGTACGAGCGGAACGGAGTCGCGCACGACCCACGGCACGTCCAACAGAGGCTGAGCAGGTTCGTCGCGGGTGTTTCCCCAAGTCTGACGGGCAAAGCGCGCCTTGGGGAGGATCATGGTGCGGGCGGGGGCGTGGGTCTCCCCGGCTTCCTTGGTGACTTCCGAGTTCAGCCAGTCCGCTGCCTCGGTCCAATAGTCGGGCACGCTCCGGTAGGCGTCTGCGGCGGCGATGCGCCCCGACCAACCAGTGGCGGTGACCACGACGACTAGCAGGCAAATGGCGATGGCGCGGGGGACCTCCGCGTGCTTCTCCGGGTGGAGCCACCGCGCCCAGCGTTCGCGGCTAAGGCCTGGCCAGGGCAGGCGCGCCAGGCCGTGGGCGATGCCGACAACCAGCGCCAACCGCACCAGGGGGTCGAACTTGTGCAGGTTGCGCAGCGGGGCGCCCGCGCCGTCCAGGAATACCCGGCCCCAGGAGGCTAGCGGGGAGATCGGGGCGGTGGCGAAGACCATTGCAACCACGCCCAGCAGCAGGATCACCAGCCAGCGGCGGGCGAAAGGCAGCTGCGGGCGGGTGAGCCCCCATAAGCCCAGGAACGCCACCAGCAGGGTTCCGGCGACGAAGACGGGCTCGCCGACCAACTCGTAGCCGCCCTGGCGCTCGGCGGAGAGGAAGGGGGTCCAGCTGGTGGTACCGCGCAGGATCTCCGCGAGGTTCATCCAGTTGGTGGTCAGGGATGCGGACTCGATGTAATCCGTGAATGGCGGGGAGTACTTGCCCAACAGGAGCAGTGGGCCGATCCACCAGAAGGTGGCCAGCAGCCCTGCGGGCATCCACCACAGCGCGAAGTACAGGCCCACGCGCGGGCGGCGGATGCACATGCCCAGCCAGAAGATCACGGCGGGCAGGATGGCCACCGCGGTGGCCACGGCGTTCACCGCGCCCAGACACAGCACGGCCAGGGCGCTCAGCAGGGCGTATTTCGCCAGGTAGGAGCGTGTGTGGCGGTCTAGCTGGGCATCCCGTCCCAGCATCGCCGCGCTCGCCACGGGCAGAAGCACCCACGGCACCAGCGCGCACACCCACGCCTCGGCGCTAATAGCCCCAAGCGTGGTGAGGATCCGCGGGGAGAGCGCAAAGAGGATGCCCGCGATCACCCGCGAGCCGCGGCTGCCGATGCCTAGCCGCTGCAGCAGCAGAACCGTGCCGGCGAACGCGAGCGCCAGCAGCAGCCCCCACCACAGGCGCTGCGTGACCCAATCGGGCAGGAACGAAAACACAGCGAAGAACAGGCCGTGCGGGAACAGGTACCCGTAGGCCTGGTTCTGCAGCTGCCCGAGCGGAAAAGTATCCGTCCAGGGGTACGACGCCTGGCGGAGGAATCCCCAGGGGTTGGCCGTCAGGTCCAGCTTCGTGTCGGCCGAGGTCAGCCCGGGGGACTGTAGGAATGCGAAAAGAAACCACGCGAGGGTGCTATACACCCAAGCGCGGCGAGAAAGGGGGCGATGCGCCGTGGTTGGCACGTGATGGTGCGCCTTTATTCGGAAATGCGGCCGCCGTACTGGACGGCGCCCAGGAATGCGTTGTCCTGGTTGACGGCGATCTGTTCGTCGGTGGGCAGTTCAGTGGTATCGGCCATTGCGCCAGCGCCGAAAGTTGCGGCGCCGCCCAGGACCAGGCCTGCAACTGCGGAGGCGACCAGTGCGCCCAGGCCGCGACGGTTAGAGGCGGTTTCGTTAGCCATGTTAATTCCTGTTCCTAGTGGGATTGTTGTGGTTTTAGCGTACTAGCTTCTTGTAGATCGTACCCAATCAAACGCCAACAGACCTTCGTTTGGGAAAACTAGTCCTCATCTTCGATCGGCGGGACGATGAGCACGGGACGACCGGCGTTCTTGATGATGCTCTCCGACACACTGGACTGTAGGAAGGATTTCCAACCCGACAGGGCACGGGTGCCCGTGACGATCAGATCCACGTCCAGCTCATCGGCAGCGTCGACAATGGCGCTCCAAATAGCTGTTCCGGACTCTACCAGAAAGGGTTCGGTAACAAAACCATGGGAGTTGGCCAGATCCACGCCCTCGTTGCAGATGTTCACGGCCTCTGCGTACGCCGGATCGTCGTCCTCCGGCTGCTCGCCGGTTTCGTTGGACCAGTCGTGCTGCATCATGCCGCTCATGCCCGCCGCGCGCGCAGCCTGGCGGTGGATCGGCTCCCACACGGTCAGGATGTAGGCGTTCTTCGCGGACAGGAAGCGCCCGGCGTGCTCCACGGCGCCGCGGGCCTCGGCGGAGCCGTCGTAGGCGATCAGGACGGTATCGCCGCTCGCGTCGAAAGCCGGCTGGTGTGCTTGCTGGGCTTGTTCTGCCTGCTCGGTCATGTTTATCGCTCCTCGGTGGCGCTGCACGATTGGTGCACTGCTCGTTGCGTTTGTTACTACGTTAATACTATGCCCCGTAGACACGTAGCCGCTGGCGCTTTAGGTTTCGCTCTTGTCTTTGCCTCTAGCGCTTGTTCCTTATCGACGCCCACTGACCAGCCAGCCGATACCTCCGCATCCTCGGCCACTTCCGCCGCGCCCAGCTCCGAAAGCTCCGGTGCCGCCGAATCCAGCGTACCCCCAGCGGAGAACCGGCAGGTCTGTGCCCGGGTGGAGGGTAAGACACCTAGGGAGATGGCTGGCCGGATGCTTGCTGTGGGCGTCACAACCTACGAATCAGCAGAACAAGCCGTCGACGAAGGTGTGCGCCACCTCTTCATTGGCTCGCAGACCGACAAGTCCATTTTGAATGGTCAGGGAGACCCCGCACGTAGCCTGGCGGCGCTCGAGAAGCGCGCGGGCGAACCGCTGACGGTGAGTGTGGACGAGGAAGGCGGTCTGGTGCAGCGCCTTTCCGAGATCATTGGTGAGCTGCCGAGTGCGAAGCAGATGGCGGAGACGATGAGCCCTGAGCAGGTGCGCGACCTCATGGCCGAGCATGGCAAGAAAGTCCGCGACCTGGGAATTACCGTGGACTTCGCGCCGGTGGTGGATCTGGCCGGCGGGCAGGAGGTTTCTGACAACGCGATCGGCTCACGTTCCTTCAGCGCCGATCCGAAGGTGGCAGCGGATTACGCACGCGCTTACTCGGAGGGCTTGCAGCAGGCGGGCGTGACCCCGGTGCTGAAGCACTTCCCGGGCCACGGGCATGCCACGGGTGACTCGCACATGGGATCCGTGACCACCCCGCCGCTTGAGCAAATGCAAGCCAACGACCTGCTGCCTTTCCGCGAACTTATCGACGTTGAAGGCATGGCCGTGATGGTCGGCCATGTGGAGGTGCCGGGGTTGGGTGAGCCTTTGCCATCCTCGGTGAACCCTGCGGCCTACAAGCTGCTGCGGGAGGGCGGTTATGGCCCGAGGCATGACGCCCCAGGTTTCGACGGCGTGATTTACACCGACGACCTGACGGGCATGAAGGCCGTGACGGATCGCTACCCCGGCCCGGAGGCAGCCGTGGCGGCGCTGGCGGCCGGGGCGGACGTGGCGCTTGCCGCAGCGGGGGCAGTGGAGATCCCCGATGTGGTGGAGGCCATCCGCGTGGCGATCGACGACGGGCGGATCCCTGAGGATCAGGTGCGCGATTCTGTGAATCGTACCTGTGTAACCGAGTAAAAGAATTCCCTGATCGGGGGATTCGCGATACACTAACCTGCGTGAATTCTCAGGATCAGACTAACCGGAGCCGCCGGCCCGTCAAGCCACGCAAGCGCCGCGGTATTCCGTGGTGGGCGTGGTTCTTCATCGGGTTGATCGGCCTGGGGGGCCTGCTCTACGGCGTGGACTTGGCCATGAGTGAGGGCAAGGTGCCGCGCGGCGTGACCGTCGGCGGTGTGGACATTAGTGGTGTGGATAAGTCCCAGGCGGAGCAGCGCTTGCGCAATGGCCTGGGCGAACGCACCCGCCAGCCGGTGACGGTTATGGCGGGAAACATGAGCTCCACCATTGAGCCCGCCAAGTCCGGCATGCAGGTGGACTGGGGCGCCACGGTGGACCAGGCGGGCCAGCAGCCACTGAACCCGATCACACGCATCCGTTCCTTCTTCGAGACCCGCGAGGTGGGCATTATCTCGAAGATTACGGACGAGGGTCTGAACCGATCCCTGAACCGCGTGGAGCGGGAGCTGACCCGCGACGCGGAGAACGCCAAGCTGTCCGTCGGCGCTGACGGCAAGGCGGATATTAAGGAAGACAAGCCGGGGCAGACCGTGGACCGCGAGCTGCTGGATACCCAGGTGCGGGAAAACTGGCTGAATACCGACGGGCGAGTGAATGTGGAGGCCACGATCACTCTGGCGGATGCAGACAAGGACGCCGCCGAGCGGGCTGCCAAGCAGTACGTGGAGCCGGCGACGGCCAAGAACTTGGTGTTCCATGGCCGTGACAAGGTCGATGGTGTGATCACCCCGCAGAACTGGCACGAGATCCTGACTTTCAAGGTGGACGGCGGCGAGTTCATGCCGGAGTGGAACACGGAGAAGGCGCAGGAGATCCTGAGCGAGCAGCTTTCCAGCACCGAGGTGGAGTACCGCGACGCCAGCTTCGAGTTCCACGGCGATGACATCACGGTGGTGCCTTCCAAGGATGGCGTGATCATTAAGTGGAAGGAAACGCTGGGCGACTTCCAGGGCAAGGCGCTAGATAAGAAGAAGCGCGACCACGAGGTTGTGTACGAGGACAAGAAGGCCGAGTACACCACCGAGCAGGCTAAGAAGGCTCACTTTGACGATGTGGTGGGCACCTTCACCACCGGTGGCTTTAGTGGCTCTTCGGGCACTAACATTCGCCGTGTGGCGGAGATGGTGAATGGCGAGATTGTGCTGCCGGGGGAGACGTTCTCTCTGAACGGTCACACCGGGCCACGCGGTACTGCACAGGGCTTTGTGGAGTCCGGCATTATTATCGATGGCCACGCCGGAAAGGCAGTCGGCGGTGGTATTTCGCAGTTTGCAACCACGCTGTACAACGCCTCGTACTTCGCGGGCATGGAGGACGTGGAGCACACCCCGCACTCCTATTACATTTCCCGCTACCCGGCTGGCCGCGAGGCGACGGTGTACGAGGGCGCGATCGACCTGAAGTTCAAGAACCCCTTTGATACGCCCGTGCGCATCACCACGGAGGTGAGCGGCGATTCCGTCACCGTGCGTCTGCACGGTGTGAAGCAGGTGGATGTGGAATCGATCCCGGGTGAGCGCACGAACCCGACCTCGCCGAAGAAGATGGAGTTGGACGGTGACGATTGCTCGCCGTCTTCCGGCGCGCCGGGCTTCACCATCACCGATACCCGCGTGGTGAAGGACCTAAAGGGCAAGGAGCTTTCCCGCGAGACCCAGCGCACGGTCTACGACCCGCAGCCGATCGTGAGCTGTAAGTAGGGGTTAGGCGGCTGGCCCCAGGCCTGTGGTTGAGAGCCGGGGGAGCCGCCGGGCAGGGGATCAGTTAGGGGAGAGCCTCAGCGGGGAGTGCGGACGATGGCATGCTCCCCGCTTTTGTTTGATCTATAGGCTCTGCAGGGACAAGCAGCTTTGCCCACTATCTAGCCACCTGAATACTTTTGCTTCAGGCGGGGGCGCGGAGAGCAGTCTATGGGTGCGAGGAATGCGAGCGCAACAGGTGTTGTATACATGCGAAAAGGGGGCGAGAACGAAGTTTCGTTTCCGCCCCCTGGCTATCAAAGCCTGGAGCTTAAAGCTCTAACAGGTCTTAGTTAATGATGCCCTCGTGCTTCAAGTAGTTGCCAACACCGATGATGGCGCTTGCAATGGTGCCAGCGATACCAGCAGCCAGGCCGGCCCACAGAAGTACGCCCCAGCCGGTGAGGTCCTTGCCCTTGGTAGAACCGAAGATCTCAGCAGCGGAGTTCTCCTTGTCCTTGCTCAGGGAGTCGCCGATCTTGGAGCTGAGGGTAACGCCCTTAGGAGCGTCGGTGCCGGCGGTCTCAGCACCTGCAACAGCGGTGCCGGTCAGAGCAACGGAAGAAGCGGTGGCCAGAGCCAGAGCAGCCTTGCGAATTTTCATGGAGGTTCCTTTTCCTATCTTAAGTGGACGTGTGTTGACTTTTGCTTAGCGGTTGATGCCGTAGCGCAGGAAGTTGTAGATCGGAGCAACAATCAGGCCGAAGACGCTGATTGCGGCGGTGGTGATGAGCAGGCTGTCGGCAACCTTGGCCCACATCGGGGTACGTGCCTTGATCTCCTCGTTGTTCTTCCAGCTTTGGGAGCCGAAGATGTCCTGCCCCTTCGCCGGCTTATCCCACTCCAGCTTGTCGTTCGGGTCGATCGTCTTGCGGAGCTTGCCCAGGGAGCCAGCGAGGTTCGGCTTCTCGCCAGTCTTAGCGGAGCCCTGAGTCTGCTGCTGGGAGCCCTGGTTGCCCTCGGTCTGAGCAGAAGCAACGGAAACGCCGGAGATGGCAACGGTGGTAGCGGTAGCAACAGCCAGAGCTGCGTTACGGAACTTACGCATCTGAAATGCCTTTCTGTAAGTGTGAGTGGTTCGAAGTCAAGGACTTCGCTTAAGCTTCTCTTGGCTCCTTGATCGCCACTAGCTCTTTCATAAGAGATTCCGGCTGTGAAGCTGTAGAAACGCTGGCAAGTCCTAACGGATAGCTACTTTAACAGGGGTTTTAATGTTCCGCTAAGCGAAGACGAGGTTTTCTCGGTGATATGGGTTACTCATGGTCGAGCGCTAGGGAATGCTTCCTGAATTCCACGTCATTTCCCCAGGTATACGCATAAAACTATGTCGATATGAACCTCTTGCACCCCTTTCGCCTCGGGGGTGAATTAAGGGGGTGTAAGAAGTCGCGCCTCCCGGAGATGCCCAGGAATTAGGGTAGGGCTTGACTATTCGGTGCATAGTCGCGCCTTAGTTTTTGTTCACCTGCACTTAAGCCCCGTTAACCTAAAACTGCCCGCAAGATCACCTGAAGGTCACTTCCTGTTCATCTGGCAATTGTAAATTTGCCTGCTATGCGTATGACAGTGTTTGGAACCGGATACCTTGGCGCAACCCACGCCGCCTGTATGGCCGAAATGGGCCACGACGTGCTCGGGGTCGATGTCGACCCGGAGAAAATCCAAGCTCTCTCCGCAGGGCGCGTCCCCTTCTTCGAGCCCGGCCTGCCGGAGATCCTCACTCGCAACATCGAAGCCGGCCGCCTGCGCTTCACTACCGACTACGCCGAAGCCGCCGAGTTCGCCGACGTCCACTTCATCGGCGTGGGCACCCCGCAGCGCAAGGGCTCCTATGCCGCGGACACCACCTATGTAAATGCCGTCATCGAAACGCTCGCCCCACTGGCCAGCGGCAACCACACCATCTTCGGCAAGTCCACCGTCCCAGTCGGCACTGCGCACGAGCTGCAGCAGAAAGCGGATGAGATCGTGGCGGCGTCCCCAAACGAAGCCCGAATCACCATCGCGTGGAACCCCGAGTTCCTGCGCGAAGGCCACGCGGTGAAAGACACGCTGCACCCCGACCGCATCGTCCTCGGACTCGGCGGCGATAGCTCCAACAGCGACGATCGCGCCGAGCAGCAGCGCGTAGAGGACCTCGCTCGCGAAATCTACGCCCCCGCACTCGAGGAGGGGACGCCCTTCCTGGTGATGGACCTGCCGACCGCGGAGCTGGTCAAGGTCTCTGCGAACGCCTTCCTGGCCACCAAGATTTCCTTCATCAACGCGGTCTCGGAGCTATGCGAGATCGTCGGCGCGGACGTCACCGCACTCGCCGACGCGATTGGCATGGACGACCGCATCGGGCGCAAGTTCCTCGGCGCCGGCCTGGGCTTTGGTGGCGGTTGCCTGCCGAAGGATATTCGCGCGTTCATGGCGCGTGCAGGTGAGCTCGGCGCTGACCAGGCGCTGACGTTCCTTCGTGAGGTGGACGCCATCAACATGCGCCGCCGCGAGAAGACAGTAGAGCTGGCGCGGCAGACGCTGGGCGGTTCCCTGATCGGCCGGAACGTGACGGTCCTCGGCGCGGCCTTCAAGCCCAACAGCGACGACGTGCGCGATTCCCCGGCCTTGGCCGTGGCCGGTTCGCTGTCCCTGAGCGGTGCGAACGTCACCGTGTACGACCCGCAGGGCATGGACAACGCCGCGAAGATCTTCCCCACGCTGACCTACGCGCCGAACGTAGAGGAAGCGCTCGAAGGCGCGGAGATCGTGATCGTGGCAACCGAGTGGAAGCAGTTCCAGGAGCTCGACCCGGTAGCCGCCCGCAAGCTGGTGGCCGGGGACAACCCCACCGTGCTGGACGGCCGCAACTGCCTGCCGCGCAAGGAATGGGAGGCCGCGGGCTGGAACTTCCTGGCGCTGGGGCGGGGTTAGTACACGGCTAGCTGGCTGCGCACAGCCCCACACCCGCTAGGCTATAGAGCGTGTTACTTTCAGACCGAGACATCCGCGCCGCCATCAACTCCGGCGAGCTGACGATCGACCCCCACGACGATCAGATGGTCCAGCCATCCAGCATCGACGTGCGCCTCGACGGCCTGTTCCGCGTGTTCAATAACTCCAAGTACACGCACATCGACCCGAAGCAGCCGCAAGAGGAACTCACCACTCTGGTGGAAGTCCCCGACGACGAGGCCTTCATCCTGCACCCCGGCGAGTTCGTCCTGGGCGCCACCCTGGAATGCTTCGGCATCCCCGCCCACCTGGCTGGCCGCCTAGAAGGAAAGTCTTCCCTGGGGCGCCTGGGGTTGCTGACGCACTCCACAGCCGGGTTCATCGACCCGGGCTTCACCGGGCACATCACCCTGGAGCTTTCCAACACCGCTAACCTGCCCATCGCCCTCTACCCGGGCATGAAGATCGGCCAGCTGGCACTATTCACCATGACTAGCCCGGCGGAAGCCCCCTACGGCAGCGGCGCCCTGGGCTCCAAGTACCAGGGGCAGCGCGGCCCGACGCCCTCCAAGGCCTACCTGAACTTCCAGAACTAGCTGGGGCGCGAGGTGGCGTCGCTAAGAAAAACAGCTACTGCCGGTAGCTAGCCAGGAAGTTCCCCAAGCGCTCGATCGCGGCACGCAGATCCCGCGCCCAGGGTAGCGTGACCACGCGGAAGTGGTCCGGGGTCGGCCAGTTAAAGCCCGTGCCCTGCACCAGGTGAATCTTCTCCGAGCGCAGAAGGTCGAACATGAACTTCTCGTCGTCGTGGATCTCGTGCACGTTCGGATCCAGGCGCGGGAAGGCATACAGCGCACCCATCGGCTTCACGCAGCTCACGCCCGGGATCTCGTTCAGCGCCTCGTAGGCGGCGTTGCGCTGCTCCAGCAGGCGCCCACCCGGCAGCACCAAATCGTCGATGGACTGGCGGCCGGAAATAGCCACCTGGATCGCATGCTGTGCCGGTACATTCGGGCACAGGCGCGTGCCCGCCAGCACATTCACGCCCTCGATGAAGCCCTTTGCATGCCCCTTCGGGCCGGTAACCACCATCCAGCCGGAACGGTAACCCGCCACGCGGTACGCCTTCGACAGGCCGTTATAGGTGATGCACAGCAGGTCCGGGCACAGGGAAGCAATGTTGATGTGCTGGGCGCCGTCGTACAGGATCTTGTCGTAGATCTCGTCGGCCAGGATCAGCAGCGAGTGCTCGCGCGCCACGTCCACGATCTGCTGCAGGATCTCGCGGGAGTACACCGCGCCCGTCGGGTTATTCGGGTTAATGACCACAATGGCCTTCGTGCGCTCCGTGACCTTCGCCTTGATGTCCTCGATGGAGGGCATCCAGTCGTTCTCCTCGTCGCACAGGTAGTGCACGGGGCGGCCACCGGATAGCGACGTGGAGGCGGTCCACAGTGGGTAGTCCGGGGAGGGGATCAGCACCTCGTCACCGTCGTTGAGCAGCGCCTGCATCGTCATGGTGATCAGCTCGGATACACCGTTGCCCAGGTAGACATCCTCGACGTCGAACTGGGGGAAGCCGGGGATGACCTCGTAGCGGGAGACGATCGCGCGGCGGGCGCTGATGATGCCCTTCGACGTGGAGTAGCCCTGCGCCGTCGGCAGCGCGGTGATCATGTCCCGCATGATCACATCCGGCGCCTCGAAGCCGAACACCGCGGGGTTGCCCGTGTTGAGCTTCAGGATGCGGTGCCCGTCGGCCTCCATCCGCTCCGCCTCGGTGTTCACCGGGCCGCGAATTTCGTAGAGGACGTTTTGCAGCTTCGTCGATTGATCCAGCGTGCGCAGTTCGCTTGGGCGTTTGGGGGTACTCATTCTCCCCATTGTGCCATTGTGGCTGCTATTTTTATAGTTTTTTAACGACGCCCCCTCGCGGTTCGACCGGTCGAGGTGTGGCTGTCGGGTGGGCTAGTTGTTGCCCGGGGCGGGGTTGTCCTCGGGCTCCGTGGCGCCATTGCCAGCACCGTTGCCAGGGCCATTGCCGTTGTTGCCGGTGCCGGGGGAGGGGTTGCCGCCGGCATCTCCGCCGATGCCGCCGGGGCGAGGGGTGCCTCGGTTGGGCTGGCTAGGGCGGGGCTCGTTATCGCGTGGCGAGCGAGAGGGCTTCGTGCTGCTAGAGGGCTCGGATTCGGACTCGGATTCGGTGGAGGCTTCTTCCTCCGTCTGCACGGGCTCTTGGGGTGCGTAGTAGTTCTGGTTGCCGCCTCCGTAGCCGGGACCCGCGTCCGGGGTTGGCGGCGTTTCGTCGTCATCGTACTTTCCGGTGGTGGTGGGCTTGGGGTACGAGGGATTCAGCTGCTCAGTGTTGCTAGAGCTTCCGGGGGCGCCGGTTTCCGTGGAGCGCATGGTGGTGAAGGCGCCGACGGCGACGATGATGGTGGCGATCAGGCCCAGGGTGAGCACCCAAGCCCAGAAAGGCATGATCCCGAAGAATTTCCGGAGGCCGGACTTTGGCTTTTCTTCTTCCTCTTGTTCGTCTTCTCCAGGGTTGGCCGAATTATCGGCTGAGGTATCGGGGTTTGCCTGGGTTTCCGAGTTGGTGGGGTTCTCCTGGGCTTCCGGGGTATTGGGGTTAGCGGCCGTGCCCGAGGTTTTGCCAGCAGCCGCGCCACCAGCGTTTAGGTCAGAGTCGCTGACAGCCTTCATCACGGAGGTTTCTTCGGCGTCGCTGACGGGCTTCCCCGAGTTGAGGGGGTTGTTCTTGTCGTTCGAATCAGCGTCAGTCATGGAAACCTACCTCTATCTGTGGGCGTGAGGCTTGTGCGCGCGGGCTCTTTCTATGAGATTTCATTCTAGAATATTGTGCGCCTTGGGTACATTCCCAGCCCCGGGATTGGCCGGAGGGCGGATGTCTCAAATCTTCCACGCTGTTTTTATAACTATTCCATGTGTGCAGGTCAAAGAGCTTTGACGGTTCCGTCATTTCAGTGAAAAACGTCGAAAATGGAAGATTTGGGACATCGCGCTGGTGGCGAAAGCAATAGCGGCGGCAGATCCAGCGTGTTGCTGGATCCGCCGCCGCTATTCAGCGTGCGAGCTAGTCGCTTTTACTGTGCACCTGGTGCGCCGGGAGCACCCGGAGCGCCGGGGACGATGTTGGTCAGCTTGATCGGACCGCCATCGTTGGCCGGCTGTGCCGGTTGTGCTGGCTGAGCCGGAGTGTCTTCTGCCGGAGTTTCCTCGGCCTGCTCGGTGTCAGCCTGCTCGGCCTTAGTCTCCTCGGCTTCGGTCTGCGGCTCCTCGGCGGGAGCCTCTTCCTCAGCGGGTGTCTCGGCCGGAGTCTCAGCCTGCTGATCCTCCGCCGGAGCTGCCGGAGCTGCCGGAGCTGCAGGAGCCGGGGCACCCGGTGCGCCCGGAGTAGTGGCTGTCAGCTTGATCGGACCGCCATCCTGTGCGGGCTGAGCAGCCGGAGCTGCTTGCTCCGCCGGTGCAGACGGAGCAGGAGCGGCCGGTGCTGCCTGCGGGGCCTCAGCTTCAGCGGACTCGGTTGCAGCCTCGGTCGGTGCGGCTTCCTGTGCCTCTGCCTTGTCCGAGTCATCGGAAGCAGCGGCAGCAGCAGCGCCTGCGCCCGCTGCGGCGGCGCCTGCACCAGCGGCGGCAGCCGGAGCTGCAGGAGCACCCGGGGCACCCGGTGCGCCCGGAGCGGTGGCGTTCAGCTTGATCGGGCCACCATCCTGAGCCGGCTGTGCAGCCGGGGTTGCCGGAGCTGCTTGCTCAGCCTTCGGAGCCTCTGCAGACTTGTTGGACTCGGCAGCCGGAGCAGCAGGCGCTGCCGGAGCGCCCGGGGCAGCAGGTGCGCCCGGAGCTGCCGGGGCGCCAGCGGAAGGTGCCGACGGAGCAGCCGGAGCGCCCGGGGCAGCAGGAGCACCCGGAGCGGCCGGAGCACCAGGAGCTGCCGGGGCGCCGCCAGCCTTCGGTGCTTCCTGAGAGTCGTCAGACTTTGGTGCAGCCGGTGCACCCGGAGCTGCAGGAGCGCCCGGGGCGGCAGGCGCGCCAGCAGAAGGTGCAGACGGGGCGGACGGAGCGGAAGGTGCCGACGGTGCGGAAGGTGCCGACGGAGCACCCGGAGCGCTTGGCGCACTCGGGGCAGCCGCAGCAGCACCCGCAGCAGCACCCGCAGCGGCAGCGCCGCCAGCAGCAGCCGCGCCACCAGCGGCGGCAGCAGCTTCCTTCTTCTTCTTGGCTTCTTCAGCCTTGCGCTTCTTTTCCTCGGCAGCCTTCTTCTTGGCTTCTTCCTCGGCCTTGCGCTCGGCTTCCTCGCGGGCCAGCTTCTCCTCGTCTACCCAGCCGCGCTCAGGCGCAACCAGGAACTCCGGAGACTTCGGTGCCGGCAGCTCGCCGTCCACCAGGACGGACTCGCGGAACATCTGGGCGATATCCAGAACCTGGGTACGGTCTGCCTTGTTCTCGATCTCGGACTGACGGTTGTTCACACCGTCGGTCATCATCGTCTTACAGAACGGGCAGCCGATGGCGATGGCGTCTGAGCCGGTGGCCAGAGCCTCGTCCGTACGGTTCAGGTTGATGCGCTCGCCCAGGTGCTCTTCCATCCACATGCGAGCACCACCAGCACCACAGCAGAAGCCGGTATCGCGGTTGCGTTCCATCTCCACCAGGTTGGCGCCGGAAGCGCCGATCAGCTCACGCGGGGCCTCGAAAACCTTGTTGTGACGACCCAGGAAGCACGGATCGTGGTAGGTGACCTGACGGCCGTTCTGCGGTGCAGATACTGGCTCCAGGCGACCCTCGCGGATCAGCTTGTTCAGCAGCTGAGTGTGGTGGACGACCTGGTAGTTACCGCCCAGATCTGGGTACTCGTTGCGCAGGGTGTTGAAGCAGTGTGCACAGGTCACAACAATCTTGCGCTGCTTCGGCGGCACACCCTCGAAGGCGTTGTCCAGGATCTCGATATTCTGCTCTGCCAGCATCTGGAAGAGGAACTCGTTACCGGCGCGGCGGGCGGAATCGCCAGTGCAGCCCTCGCCCTCGCCCAGCACGGCGAACTTCACGCCGGCGGTGTACAGCAGGTCAGCGACAGCACGGGTGGTCTTCACAGCGTTGTCGTCGTACACGCCCGCACAGCCGACCCAGAACAGGTACTCGGTGTCGTCGAAGTTCTCGATGTCCTCGCCGAAGACTGGCACCTCGATGCCGTCTTCCTTGGCCTTCTGGATCCAATCGGAGCGCTTGTTGTTGTTTTGGCCCCACGGGTTGCCCTTGGTCTCCAGGTTCTTGAACAGGCCACCCAGCTCGGTCGGGAAGTCCGACTCAACCAGCACCTGGTAGCGGCGCATGTCGACAATGTGGTCGATGTGCTCGATGTCCACCGGGCACTGTTCCACACAAGCACCACAGTTGGTGCAGGACCACAGCACGTCGGGGTCGATAACACCCATCTCGCCCGCAGCAACCAACTGCAGCAACGGCATGTCCGCGTGGGCGTCAACAGATGGATCGTCCAGAACGGCAGTGTCGGTGGCGCCTTCGCCGGAGAACATGCCACCTGCGTGAGCCTCGTCCCTACGGGCGGCCTTCAGGTACGGTGCGGACTCGATGGCGTGGTCGCGCAGGTTGGTGATCAGCAGCTTCGGGCTCAGCGGCTTCGCGGTGTTCCAAGCAGGGCACTGCTCCTGGCAGCGGCCACACTCGGTACACGAGGTGAAGTCCATCCAGCCCTTCCAGGTGAAGTCGTCGATCTTGCCAACGCCGATCGAGTCTTCCTCCGGGTCTGCGTTTTCCATGGTCAGCATGCGGCCACCGGAGGTCAGCGGCTTCGCTGCGCCCAGTGCGTTGCGGCCGTCGGCGTTGCGCTTCAGGAAGATGTTGAAGAACGCCATGAAGCGGTGCCAGGCAACGCCCCACTTGATGTTCATGCCGACGATGAACAGCCAGATCATGCCGGACAGCAGCTTGATCAGCGCGAAGATGGAGACCAGCAGCGGGGATTCCGGCAGGATCTTGGCCAGCTGCATGGTGAAGAAGTCGGTGGCCGCATGGCCGCCCTCGTAGCTGGCGAAAGTGGCGATCTTGGATGCCTTCACGAACATCATGCCCAGGCCCTCGATCAGCACGACGGCCTCAACGAAGTAAGCCGCGCCGGAGTTGGAGCCGTAGAAGCGGGCCTTCTTGTCCTTGTCGCCGATCTTCTGGCGAATGATGATCAGCGTGATAATACCGATGACGGTGCCCAGGCCCAGCAGCTCGTCCACGAAGTGGTACACGGCCCAGTCACCGATGATGGGCCAGCCGCCTTCAGGGTTGAAGATCTGAATGTAGGCCTCGAACCACACCATGGCTCCCAGCAGGAAGCCGACCATGACGAGCCAGTGGGCGATTGCCACGCCCGGCTTCTTGGCCATCTTGGTGTGACCGATGATCTCCTTGATCAGGTTCATCAGTCGGCCGGCGGGGTTATCTGTCCTCTTCAGTGCCGGTTGGCCCAGTCGGATCGTGGTAAAGATCTGCGCCGCGCCGCGGATGAAGAACACCCAGGCGGGGAGGGATAGCAGTGCGCCAATTATGCCCAGTGGGACGGTTATGCCCCAGGGGATATCGGATGACGTCGCCTGCCCTGCTGCCAGCAGGTACATGTGAAGCTCCTCGCAAGTCCAGTTATGTATGAAGTAATTACTTACTGGGGCAGATTATCAGGGAGTGGGGCTTTATTTGAACTTTTCTAATTCCGGGCGGATCTGGCGCGAACCTGGGGTGGACCTAGCGTTGACCTGCCGAAATAGGCAACATTCGTGTTGCTTAAATGCGGCTGGCGATCCCGATCTGCTCGCGCCTCGCCGCCTTGCCCGTGCGGGTGTTGCCGAGGTGGTACATGTGTTGCTCGCCACGCGCGACGTTGATGGTAGCGGTGAGTCCTTGTTCCTTTATTGTTGACGCCCACTCCTCCATGTCCGGCAGTGAAATATCGCGGTCGCCGCAGTAGAGCGCGATTTCGGAACCTCCGAAAGCTGCCCGGAGCTGGTTGGCGGTGAGGTGCAGCGGGCTCACCCGCGGATCCTCCGTGGGGATCTCGCCCGCCCACAGCGCGCCCTGGCGGCGCAGCTGCACGGGGTTGAGGATTGCATCTTTCGGCTCAAACTCGGGGATGCGCGGGTTGGCGAGGTCCATGTCCAGCCACGGGGCATTCAAGATGAGGCGCGCCGGTGGCTCTAGTTGTTGGGTGTGCTCGGGGGTAGTAGCGAGGGCGGACAATGCCAGCCCGCCGCCCGCTGAATCCCCAATAATGGTGATGCTTTTGGCACCATGTTCCGTCACCAGTTGCTCGTAGCAGCGGCGGATTAGCGGCAGTGCCTCCGCGTGGTTGTGTTCGGGCAGTAGTCCGTAGAGGGGGATGTCCACCCGCACGCCCGCGTCCGCCAGCTGGGCGACGAAGTCCCAGTTGCGTTGCTTGATCGGGTTCACGAACCCGCCGGGCAGTACGTACAGCACGGACTTTGTTGCCGCTTGCGCGGGGGAGAGCTCCTTAATCGCTGCGGTGTGCGGGTCGTAATCTCCCGTGTCGCCCGCGCCTCCAAACTCCATGGGTGCTACCGAGTAGACGGTGAATTCGCCGGAATCGCCCTCTGTGCGTTCGCTGACGGCAAAGTGTTGGCGCAGGGAATGCGGCGGTTCGGCTGGGGCGGGAGGGGTGGAGGAGGTGGCGTCATTACCCGTTCCGGAAGAACGGCCAACCAGGCGTTTGAGGAAAGACATGGGCACAATTCTAGCTTTTTTAAAAAAAGTTGAGCCGAGTGGGAACAACTTTGAGCAGGGATGAGTTGGAAGGGGTGTGAGTAAGTTGAGCGAGACAAGCTCAAGTCAGCTTGACTAGACGCGAAAAACGCGGATACTGGTTGGCAGAGACGGGTGAAGTTGAGTCCGTTCGACTAAGGCTCGATAGATTTTATTCGCCCCAGAAGTAATAGGAGGAACTGATATGGGACGCGCAGTAGGAATTGACTTGGGCACCACCAACTCTGTGGTGTCTGTACTGGAAGGCGGCGAGGCAAAGGTTATCGCCAACTCCGAGGGATCCCGTACCACCCCGTCCATCGTGGCTTTCGCCAAGAACGGCGAGGTGCTGGTTGGCCAGTCCGCTAAGAACCAGGCGGTAGCCAACGTGGATCGCACCATCCGCTCCGTCAAGCGCCACATGGGCACGGACTGGAAGGTCTCCATCGACGACAAGGAGTACACCGCCCCGGAGATCTCCGCCCGTACCCTGCAGAAGCTGAAGAGGGACGCGGAGAGCTACCTGGGTGAGGACGTAACCGACGCAGTCATTACCGTCCCCGCCTACTTCAACGACGCACAGCGCCAGGCAACCAAGGATGCCGGCCAGATCGCCGGCCTGAACGTCCTGCGCATCGTCAACGAGCCGACCGCAGCCGCCCTGGCCTACGGCCTGGAGAAGGGCGACAAGGAGCAGACCATCCTGGTATTCGACCTGGGTGGCGGTACCTTCGACGTCTCCCTGCTGGAGATCGGCGACGGTGTGGTTGAGGTTCGCGCAACCGCCGGCGACAACGAGCTGGGCGGCGACGACTGGGATCAGCGCATCGTCGACTGGCTGGCCGACAAGTTCAAGGCAAGCCACGGCGTGGACCTGACCAAGGACAAGATGGCCCTGCAGCGCCTGCGCGAGGCAGCGGAGAAGGCCAAGATCGAGCTGTCCAGCTCCCAGCAGGCCTCCATCAACCTGCCGTACATCACGGTGGACGAGGACAAGAACCCGCTGTTCCTGGACGAGACCCTGACCCGCACCGAGTTCCAGAAGATCACCCAGGATCTGCTGGACCGCACCAAGACCCCGTTCCAGGCAGTGCTGAAGGACGCGGAAATTAGCGTGGACGAGATCGACCACGTCGTGCTGGTCGGTGGCTCCACCCGCATGGTTGCCGTCTCCGAGCTGGTCACCGAGCTGACCAACGGCAAGGAGCCCAACAAGGGTGTAAACCCGGACGAGGTTGTGGCCGTGGGTGCTGCCCTGCAGGCCGGCGTGCTGCGCGGCGAAGTTAAGGACGTGCTGCTGCTGGACGTCACCCCGCTGTCCCTGGGCATCGAGACAAAGGGTGGCGTGATGACCAAGCTGATCGAGCGCAACACCACCATCCCGACCAAGCGTTCCGAGACCTTCACCACCGCTGAGGACAGCCAGCCCAGCGTGCAGATCCAGGTCTTCCAGGGCGAACGCGAGATGGCTGCGCACAACAAGCTGCTCGGCTCCTTCGAGCTGGCGGGCATCGCTCCGGCACCGCGCGGCGTTCCGCAGATCGAGGTCACCTTCGATATTGACGCCAACGGCATCGTCTCCGTCTCCGCAAAGGACAAGGCGACCGGCAAGGAGAACACGATCAAGATCCAGGAAGGCTCCGGCCTGTCCCAGGAGGAGATCGACCGCATGGTCAAGGATGCCGAGACCCACGCGGAGGAGGACAAGAAGCGCCGCGAGGAGCAGGAAGTCCGCAACTCCGCAGAGTCCATGGCATACCAGACCCGCAAGTTCGTCGAGGACAACAAGGAAAAGGTCAACGAGGACACCCAGAACAAGGTCGAGGAAGCAGCCAAGGCTGTTGACGAGGCCCTGAAGGGTGACGACATCGAGGCCATCAAGGATGCAGTGGAGAAGCTGAACGCCGAGTCCCAGGAGATGGGCAAGGCCATCTACGAGGCTGAGGCAGCCGCTGGTGCTGAAGGTGCTGGTGCTGGTGCGGACGCAGGCTCCGCCGCAAACGATGACCCGAACGTTGTGGACGCCGAGGTTGTCGACGAGGACACTTCCGCAGAGGATGATAAGAAGTAATGGCTGAAGATCTGAATCAGGACCCGGGCGCCCCGGAGAACACCGACCCGGAGGCAACCTCGGCCGAAAGTGCCGAAGCTGCCGCTGCGGAAGCCGCGGAGGCGCAGGGTGTGGACGAGGGTCTGGCCGATGCTGAAGCCGCTGCTGCTGATGCTGAGGGCGTCAATATCGACGAGGCCGAAGCTGCCGAGGTGACGGCCGAGGTAGACAACAGCATCGAAGCCGAGCTGGCCGAACGCACCGAGGACCTGCAGCGCGTGACGGCGGAGTACACCAACTACCGCCGCCGCGTGGAGCGTGACCGCGCGAGCGTGATCACCGGCGCGAAGGCCGAGGTGGCCGCCGAGCTGCTGCCGATCCTGGACGACCTGGAAATGGCAGAACAGCACGGCGACCTTACCGGGCCGCTGAAATCCATGTCGGACAAGCTGCAGTCTGTGATGGCATCCATGAAGGTGGAGAAGTTTGGCGAGGAAGGCGACGAGTTCGACCCGAATTGCCACGAGGCCGTGCAGGACACGAGCAGTGGCGACGACAAGGTGCTGGCCACCATCCTCCGCCGCGGCTATCGCCTGGGCGACCGCGTGCTGCGCAACGCGATGGTCATCATCGGCGATCCGCAGTAGTTATTAGGGGTTAGCGCCAGGGGTGGCGTGAGATCCAGAGAGCTTCACGGCTTTTGCTGTGGGGCTCTCTTTTTTGTGTGGTGGGGTGTATTTGTGGGAGGTATCTGTGAAGGGGCAGGTAGGAGCTAAAAACTAGAACAAGTGTTCGATTAATTGAGTTTTTCTTGGAGGGGTTGTCCGGGGCGTTTTCTATGCTAATCGCGTACGGAAAACCACGGCACACGAGCCACGACACACTGGGGACTTCCATCATTGAAGGGGAATGATGTTTGACCAGCCCGCACCACCCGACAGGCCACCACAAGACCCACCGCAAGACCCACCGCATAACCAACCACAAGGCCAACCACAGGGGCCGTTCTGGAAAGTTACCGACCCCACCGACCCGATGAGCGCAGCGATCTGCGACATCAACCGCAACCACGCGCGCCTCGCCTTGGCGTGCACGCCGCACGACGACGAATGCATCACTGACGTGACCACCCGCCTGGGCGCGCGCCTGGGTCTCCCGGAGTTCCGAGTGGTCCAGCTCGTCGACGTCGGAACCACCTTCCGCCGCTTCCCATCGCTGGTGGAGCTGGCGGAAACCGGGGCTTACTCTATCGAGCTGTGGCGGATCGTCGCTCATAGCCTTGTTGCTGTTAGTGACGCCCACATCTCCGCTGTAGAAGCCGATGTCTACACTGCACTTTCACCCACTCGGCCTAACCAGGCGATATTGGGGCAGAGTACGATCCGCCAACGCCTGAAGAAGATCGTCATGGATCACGAGCCTTTGGCCTGCCCGATCGATCCCGCCGAACTAACCTCTCCAGCGGGCGAAGGTACGGATGGCGCAGCCGGGGCAGACGGTACAGATGGCGCAGACGGCACGGGTTCAGACGTAGAGGGCGTCAGTACCGAAGACCTGGCCGTCCTCGGCGCCGCAACGCGGCTAGCTATCGACGACCGGTCGGCCGACTACACCGAGTTCTACCTGACCCTTCCGAAGCTGGAGGCGCTGGAGCTGATCCAGGCGCTCGACAGCGTGAGGAACAAGCAGAATTGTTCCAGGGTGCGGGCGCTTTTGAGTCTGGTGCGGGGGAGTGTGACTGCGGAGGTGAACCTCAACCTGTACCGCCAGGTGGATGCTCCGGAGGCGCAGATCTGGGCCGCCGGCAGCTGGCTCAACCCGCTGGCCACGAAGGAGTGGATGGAGCGGATAACCCACCTGCAGGCCCCGGGGAAGGCCGCTACCGCCGGCTATACCCCGACGCCCCTCATTCGCGCGAGCGTGGAGGGTCGGGATGGGACCTGCCGCTTCCCGGGCTGCGACACCCCAGCGCACAAATGCCAGCTAGACCACGTCAAACGCTTCGTGCATGGCGCCCCGAACGGCGGACCAACCGACACCTCAAACCTCCACTGCCTCTGCGCCAAACACCACAATGCGAAAACGACGGGAGCCTGGGACGTGACCATCAACCCCGACGGGGAGGAAACCTGGACTAGCTTCGGAGACGGCCACACGGTGATCACCACGCCAAACGGCCCGCTGGGAAGAATCACCTTCCGGCACCGAGCAGTGAAGCGAGCGCGGAAGGTGGTGGAGCACAACCAGCGGAAGCAGAAGCGCAACCTGGAGGACGAGCCGCCGTTCTAGGAGCGCAACCGCCGTTCTAGCGACAGCGTTCTAGCGCCGCCGCCCTAGCGCTTGCCCTGGTTGATCCTCTCCATGAGGTACGCCGGGGGCTGGATGTCGATCTCCGCCCTGCCGTCACCTTTCGCCTTGATGTCGGTGAACGTGGTGATCTCAGCCATGTGCGAAAACATCAGGCGTGGGCTCAGCGCGCCCGCCTGCCGCGAGAACTCCTGGGCGGTCACGGCCGCCATCATCTTGACGGAGCCCAGCATGTCGGTGCCTTCGCTCATCTCTCGAACCAGGGTGATGTGGCGATGCGGCGTGGAAAAAACAAGTCCTTCGCTGGGATCGATCTGCGGCAGGTAGCGCTCGAGGATCTCGTTCATGAGCAGGGGTACTGATCCCGCATAGTAAGAGCCGCTTTCGATCGCCCAGAAGCGCTCGTTGGGGCGGTCTTCGCTCGCTCGAACAGGCTGCACATCCAGGCCGGAATCGATCAGCTCCTGCCACAGGTTGCGGTAGCCAATCCGGAACAAGTCCTCAATCGGACCGCGATTGTTCAGCGAACCTGGGCTCAGCGCCAAAACGGAGTTTGGCGTATCCAGAACCAGGTTGATGCACAGGTCATCCGAATAGGGTCGAATTGGCGAATCCGGGTTGAACTCTAGCGCATCCGCCCGCGACTGCTCCGGCAGAAGATCGATCGCCATTAGGCGCGCCCGCAAACGGGAGTAGAACTCCGCATCCGGAAGTGAAAGCAAATCCCGCTCCGAGCTGGCAGCCGGCCCGAGCAGACTATTGACGAAATGCTCTACCAGCACAGGCATATCCCGACCGAAATCCTCGGCATTGGCGCACTGCTTAGTGATGTTCTCGAGCCCCAGTTGCGAACCCTCGCCGTAGTCCGGCGCGGGGAGCCGCCCGCCATAGGGGCCGGGCGTGGGGCCCGGGTAGCTCAGCGGCTTCTGAATGTGTTCGGGCTTGCTGTAGTACACGACCTCGGGCGTGGGGGTTGCGCCGTAGCCCAATTCGTTGAGCGCTTGCACGATCTGCCGAATCAGCGCCGTCGATTGGTGCAGATCCAGGCGGGGCAGCGGCACCGGAGGGTCCTGTGGGCCGGGCTCTGCAAGCGGCGCGCTGGGGCTTGCTGGCGAATTGGGCGCAGGTGCGGTGCCGTGTGGGGTGTCGTGCGATGCGTCATGCGAGCCGAAGAGTCGGCTAAACCAGTTGCGCTTCTTAGGTGCCATGACCCCCACCCTAGCTAGTTTCGGGCTGGCAAGTCTCCAGCAATGCACGCTGCAAGGCCCGAAGTGATGTGGGGAGGGAATAAATACGTGGGGGCGTCGTTAAAGAAGATTAGATAACGAAAGTTCAGCGCGGTAGACTCAAGGTTGAGTATTGATACCCCGCGTGAACAGCGCAGTAACTAAGCGCAGTAAACACAGCGCAATAAGGAAGGAGCGACACATGGCGCACAGTGAATGGGCCGAGAAGGATTATTACAAAGACCTCGGCGTGTCCTCCACCGCATCGGCAGAGGAGATCAAGAAAGCTTATCGCAAGATCGCCCGCGAGAATCACCCGGACGCGAACCCGGGAGACACAGCGGCGGAGGAGCGGTTCAAGAAGGCTTCCGAAGCGTACAGCGTGGTGGGGGACAAGGAAAAGCGCGCGGAGTACGACGAGCTGAAGCAGATGCTTGCTAGCGGAGCCTACTCGAGCTTTGGCGGTGCAGGCGGTACTGGCTTTGGTAGTACTGGCGGCTTTAATGTCTCTGATCTTTTTGGAAATGACGCCACCAGTGGCGGATTCGGTGATGTCTTCGGCGGACTCTTCGGCGATGATCCGACCGCTGGCGCCTCCCGCAGCCGCTTCGGTGGCCGGGGTGGTCGGGCTGGACGCCGCACCCAGCGCAGCCGCGGGGCGGACGTGGAGACGGAGCTGACCCTGGAATTCCGCGAGGCCACCAAGGGCGTGACCGTGCCGATCCGTCTGACCAAGCCCGAGCCGTGTGAAAGCTGCCACGGCTCCGGTGCTAAGGCGGGTACTTCGCCGCAGAACTGCGGCACCTGTAGCGGCAGTGGCATGGTCAGCGAGAACAGGGGAACCTTCGGGTTCTCCCGCCCGTGCGCGGACTGCTCCGGCACTGGCTCGGTGATTAAGGACAAGTGCCCGGATTGCTCCGGCACGGGGCGGACTACTCAGTCCCGCACGATTACCGTGCGCGTGCCTGCAGGCGTGGTCGACGGGCAGAAGGTGCGCCTGGCCGGGCAGGGCTCGGCGGGGCAGCGCGGCAAGCCGGCTGGCGACCTGTTCGTGACGGTGCACGTGAAGCCCGACAAGGTGTTCAGCCGCGACGGTGACGACCTGAAGCTGACCGTGCCGGTGAGCTACCCCGAGCTGGTGCTCGGCGGTGCGGTGACGGTGCCGACCCTGGCCTCCAAGGTGCGGGTGCGCATCCCCGCCGGTACGCAAGACGGCACCACGCTGCGCGTGCGCGGCCACGGTGTGAACAAGCGCAACGGCGCTAGCGGCGACCTGCTGGTGACCGTGAAGGTGGCCGTGCCGAAGAACCTGGACGAGGGTGCGATGAGCGCGCTGCGCAAGTACTCGGAAGAGGAAAAGCGCTCCGGATTCGACCCCCGCGAAGGATGGGAGGGTAACTGATGAGTAACGGCAAGAACGGCGGCGATCGCGAGGTTTTCGTGATTTCCGTCGCCGCGCGGATCACCGGAATGCACGCCCAGACGCTGCGCACTTACGACCGGATGGGTTTGGTGACGCCCCAACGCACCAGCGGCGGCGGCCGCCGCTACTCGCGCGAGGACATTGAGCAGCTGCAGGAGATCCAGCGCCTCTCCCACGAGGAGGGCGTGAACCTGGCAGGCATCAAGACGATCATCGCCCAACAGAACCGGCTGGACGAGCTGGAAGAAGAAAACGCGGCACTGCGCCGCCGCCTGGCGGAGATGCAGGCTCGCGTGGAGCGGGGCGAGGGCGCAGGCGCGGGCGGGCGCTCCCGCGGTGAGATTGTGCACGTCCCGCGCTCTACCTCTGTGGTCCTGTGGGACCGGCAGAAGCGGCGGTAGCTTGTGCTAGCTGCAGCGGCGGTAACTAGAGGCTGATCTGCCCGGTGACGATCAGGTACAAAGCACCGATGGCGGAGGCGACGACGAGGGCGCTGATGATCCACTCGAAGGTGTTGAATACGCGCCCACCGGCCTTGATGCGGGTGGCGACGTAGACCACCAGGCCGGGCACGATCAGCAGCGTGCCGAGCAGGACGAACTGCAGCTCGGCGGCGTACAGCAGCCAGAGGGAGTAGCCGAAAGCCACGGCACTGATGAGCAGGTGCCCGCGGTTGGTCTTCTTGCTGACCTCCGGGCCGGAAATGTCGAACTTTGAGCCGGCGTCCGGGTGCTTGAATCCGTGGCCACGGGTGGCCAGGAACAGCAGGTACAGGCTGGAGAACACGTAAGGCACCAGGTACAGGGACGTGGCCAGCTGCACCATCGTGGTGTAGGTGGATTCGTTCAGGTAGAAGACGATGATGAACGCCTGGATAACCACGGCGGAGAGGAACTGCGAGACGTACGGGGCGCCCATGTCGTTGGTGCGTCCCACTGCCTTCGGCAGCAGCCCGTCCTGAGCCATCAGGGTGATCGGCTCGGCACACAGCATCTGCCAGGAGACGTAGGCGCCCAGCACGGAGATGCACAGGCCGACGGAGATCAGGCCAGCGCCCCACGGGCCGACGACGTGCTCCAGGACGGTGCCCATGGAGTTATCGCCCATCGCGGCGAGCTCCTCGCGGGAGACCACGCCGAAGGACAGGAAGCTCACGGCGGTGAGCAGGAAGAACACGGAGACGAACCCCAGGAAGGTGGCCAGGGAGACGTCCTTGCGGCGGCGTGCGCGCTTCGAGTAGGTGGAGGCGCCCTCCACGCCGATGAAGGCCCACACGGTGAACAGCATCATGCCCTTGACCTGGTCGCCGAGGGAAAGCGCCTGATCCTGGTTCTCGCCGAAGGTGGCGGCGCGGCCCCAGAAGTCGGAGGTGAAGACGTCCGTGTTGAAGCCGACGAAGGCCACCAGCACCAGGAACGCCAGGATCGGCAGGATCTTCGCCACTGTGGTGATGACGTTCATGATCGCCGCTTGGCGCACGCCGCGGGAAAGCACCAGGAAGATTCCCCAGGTAAGCGCCGATACACAGATCGACTGCACCAGAGGATGATCTCTGCCGAAAATGGGGAAGAAGAAGCCCAGGGAGCTGAAGAACAGCGTTGCGTAGCCCACCTGGGCGATGATGGTGCCCAGCCAGTAGCCCCACGCGGAGGCGAAGCCCACAAAGTCGCCCAGGCCGGCGCGCACGTAGGAGTACACGCCGGAATCCAGGTGCGGCTTGCGTAGCGCCAGGGCCTGGAAGACGTAGGCGATGCACAGCATGCCCACGCCGGTGATGCCCCAGCCGATCAGTGCAGCACCCGGCGAGGCGACAGACGCGATGTTCTGCGGCAGCGCGAAAATTCCGGCGCCGACGGTGGAGCCGATGATCAGGCTGACGAGCGTGCCCATGTGGACGGTGCGTGGGTCGTCCTTGACCAGCACTTCAGCAGTGGAGGCCTGCGGGTGATAAACCTTGGCAGCCCCCTGAGTAGATGGGGTACCCCCATTATTAGAGATATTCACGGTTAGTACCGTACAACGTGCTCGTTGGTTAGGCCAACCTGCTGCGGTTTTGTGGCGTTAGCTCTCGCTAGTTGTTCTCGGCTGTGCTCGGCTCCCAACCCAGTGCAGGCGCGACGTGGGTGGCGAAGTTCTTCAGTAGGTGAACATTGGCCTCTACGCCCAGCTGATTCGGGATAGTGAGCATTAACGTGTCGGCCTCGGCCACTGCGGCGTCATTAAGAAGATCCTCGATGAGCTGGTCGGGTTCACCAATATAGGTTCGGCCGAAGGTGGAGCGGTAGCCATCGATCACGCCGAAGTGGTCGCGAGTCATGCCATGGGTGCCGACGATCGCCCGGTCCTCGGCGCTGGTGATGGGGAAGATGCTGCGGGATACGGAGGTGCGCGGGGTCCAGCCGTGTCCGCTGCTGGCGAAGGACTCCTTGAAGACTTGGAGCTGCTGTGCCTGCAGGTCGCCGAAGCTGTCGCCGTTGCTCTCGGTGAGGAGGGTGGAGCTCATGAGGTTGACGCCCACCTGCCCCGCCCACTTGGCCGTTTCGCGCGTGCCCGCGCCCCACCAGACGCGGCGGTCCAGGTTGGGGGAGTGCGGGAGTACGGGGATGGAGGCCCCGGGCTGGTACATGTGCGGGTATTGCTTCTCTGCCGAGGGGGCGGTGGCCATGCCTACCCCGCGGATGGCGGCAAGGTAGCGCAGGAAGTGCTCGCGGGCGATGTCGGCGCCCCGGGGGTCGGTGGAGCCGGTGTGGCCGAAGGCTTCCCAGCCGCGTTCGACGGCCTCGGGGGCTCCGCGGGAAACGCCGAGGGCGATGCGGCCGTCGGCGATGAGGTCCAGCGCAGCGGACTCTTCGGCGAGGTGAAGAGGGTTTTCGTAGCGCATGTCGATCACGCCGGTGCCGACCTCAATGTTCTTAGTGCGGGCGGCGATTGCGGAAAGCAGGGGCATGGGGGGCGGCCTGCTGGGGCGCGAAGTGATGGACGCGGAAGTAGGCGCCGTTCACGCCCAGGCGGTCGGCCTCTACTGCGAGCTCGATCGACTGGTGCAGCATGTCGCGCGCGCTGAGCATGTGCGGATGCGTGGGCTGGGGGTTGAGGGAATAGTGGCCGAAGCTGAGGAATCCGAAGGCTTTCATGGTGCTAATGTACGTCAAGATAGTTGATGTATCAACTAGTTGGGGGGTGGGTTGGATTGGCAGAGCTGGGCTGGCGGGGCGGAAAGCGCAGCCGGTATAACAATGATTGTTCTGACGTGATTAAGAGGGGTGCTTGGTTTGTCGGCTGCAGTAATAGGGAGCAAAGAAGATCCGGAGCGTTATCGGCCGGACCCGTCGGTGAAGGTTGCGCTGACGACCCCGCGGATCTTGGTTCGGGAGATGCTCGCCGGGCTGGTGGTGGGGCTGGCGCTGATCCCGGAGGCGATCTCTTTTGCGGTTATCGCGGGCGTGGATCCGAAGGTAGGGCTTTTCTCGGCTTTCATCATGGCGGTAACTATTGCCTTTGTCGGCGGGCGCCCGGCGATGATCTCCGCAGCGACGGGTGCAGTGGCGCTGGTGGTCGCGCCGATTGCCCGGAACTACGGCATGGACTACCTGATCGCCACCGTGCTGTTGGCGGGCGTGTTCCAAATCGTGCTGGCGGTGCTGGGGGTGGCGAAGCTGATGCGTTTCATCCCGCGGAGCGTGATGGTCGGGTTCGTAAACTCCCTGGCAATCCTTATCTTTTCGGCGCAGATCCCGGAGCTCATTGATGTGCCTTGGCTGGTCTACCCGCTGGTGGCGCTGGGGATCTTGCTGCTGGTGTTCTTCCCGAAGTTAACTACGGCCATTCCGGCGCCGCTGGTTTCCATCGTGGTCGTCACGGTGCTGGTGGTGGCCTGTTCCATTTCCGTGCCGACGGTGGGCGACAAGGGTGAGCTGCCACGCAACCTGCCGGAGCTGTTCATCCCCCAGGTGCCGTGGACGTGGGAGACGCTGCAGATCATCGCGCCCGTAGCTTTCGCGATGGCGCTGGTGGGGCTGATGGAGTCTCTGATGACGGCGAAGCTGGTGGACGAGATCACCGATACCCACTCCAACAAGACCCGCGAGAGCTTCGGTCAGGGTATAGCAAACATTGCTTCCGGCCTGTTCGGTGGAATGGGCGGTTGCGCGATGATCGGCCAGACGATGATCAACGTGAAGGCGTCGGGCGCGAGGACTCGCATTTCTACCTTCATGGCGGGCGTTTTCTTGCTCTTCCTGCTGCTGGTGCTGGGGGACATTGTGGCGATCATTCCGATGGCAGCGCTGGTTGCGGTGATGGTGATGGTTTCTGTGGGCACTTTCGACTGGCACTCGATTAAGCCGTCGACGTTGAAGCGGATGCCGAAGAGCGAAACCTTCGTGATGGTGCTCATCGTTGTGGTGGTTGTGGCCACCCACAACCTGGCGATCGGCGTGGTGGTAGGCGTGATGATGGCCAGTGTGATGTTCGTGCGCCGCGTGGCTCACCTGATTGATGTGCGTCGCGAGGTTGATGACGCCGCCGCTTTGGTTCGCTACACGGTCGAGGGACAGCTGCTGTTTGCATCTAGCAACGACCTCACCACGCAGTTTGAGTACGCGCAGGACCCAGATCGGGTTGTTATTGATTTCTCGAAGTCCAACATTTGGGACGCTTCTTCGGTGGCTGCGCTGGACACCATTGAGAACAAGTACCGGCAGCGTGGAAAGACGGTAGAGTTTGTGGGGATGAACGAGTTCTCCTCGGCCTTCCATACGCGCCTGACGGGCGAGCTGGGTGGCGAAGGCTAGTGGCAGATCTGACAGGTCAGGAACAGACCGGGGTAGGCGGGGTAGTGCTGAAGTTTGATGCCCTGAAGTCTGAGGTCTTCCCCAGAAGTGAGCTGTTGGCGCTGGCCACGGAGCGGGGCTTGGTGGCCATAGAGTTTGCACACTTACGGCAGGGCAGTGGCGCGGCTGAGTGGCAGGGGCGAGAATTGCCACCTGCCGAGGGTGCGGCCGCTCAGCACCTGGAGGAGGCTGTGAGGCAGCTGGGGGAGTACCTCGCGGGGGAGCGGCGGGACTTCACCGTGCCCGTTGACCTCGGTGGCGTGACTACTCCCTTCCGGCGCCGGGCGACACAGGCCCTGGCGCAGATCCCGTACGGGGAGACCATTACATATGCCCAGCTGGCGGCTCTGGCGGGCAATCCACGGGCCGTGCGTGCCGCCGCCTCGGCGTGCGCACGCAACCCGCTGCCGATTCTGTACCCCTGCCACCGGGTTATCCGCAGCGACGGGAGCCTCGGCGAGTACCGGGGTGGCACGGAGACCAAGAGGGCGCTGCTGGAGATGGAGCGCGCTCTCTGATTTTGCGCGTTAATTGCGCGCGGCAACTTCGCGCGTTAGTTTCGCACATTCACCTCCGGGGACCACATGTAGGAACTGTGGGCGTCGGTCTCCCCGCGGCTCATGAGGTAGAGGTCCAGGATTCGGCCCCAGCCGTAGCTGCTCCAGCTGTTGGAGTCTGAAGCGCCGGATCCTGAAGCGCCGGAGTTAGGGGCAAAGTCTGGCGAAGCGGGATCCTTGCCGTGCACCCCAAACCCCGGGGTGGTGGTCAGCCGGATCATGTCGCCGGGCACGTGCTCGTTGATGACCTGGCCGTGGCTACTGTGCCCATCCGGCGACTCATCCGGCGGTGCAATC
Source organism: Corynebacterium sp. c24Ua_83 (assembly GCF_039907245.1). Lineage (NCBI taxonomy): Bacteria > Bacillati > Actinomycetota > Actinomycetes > Mycobacteriales > Corynebacteriaceae > Corynebacterium > Corynebacterium sp. c24Ua_83. The sequence goes on from NZ_JASBOI010000007.1 coordinate 49,930, forward strand.
AGCTTCAGATCCTCGGCGTGCTGTGCGTGCACACCGGGGCTGCCCCAGAAGCGCACCTCGTCGGCGGTGAGCCCCTCGCTGCCTTTCGCCGCGGCCTCCCCGACCACGACCGAACCGTAGCTATAGCCCACCACCTGCAGCTTTGCGTGAGGGTTCCGCTCACGTAGCTGGCGCTGGTGCTCTCGCAGCGCGGTGGCGCCCTCCTGCGCTGGCGCCCGGGAGATCGCGCCGGGCAGATCCCCCGGAGCCGAGTAGCCATGCCATGCCACCACCGCCACGTTCCTGCCGTGCGCCGCGGCATCCACAGCCGTCGCCCGCGCCCACGCCTCGGTGCGTGACAGCGCGTCCGCATTGCTCGACCCCACGCCGCTGACCAGCGTAATCACCTCGTCGGCGCCCTCGGCATCACCGACGGTCACCACCGGCCCGTGCTGCGTATCCACCCTCTGCACCGGAGGCAGGTTCTGGGGACCTTTTATTGAAGACGCCCCCTCGACCTCACCGACCCCAACATCACTTCGGGGTGGCGCGACCGTGCCACTGATCGCGGAGATTGCGGTGCCGGACACCCGATCCAGCACACTGGCCAGCTGGAGAGCCCCGCGCAGAGTATTGGTCAGCACCAGCGCCAGGTTCTGCGCGGCCTCGCCAATGCCGGGGATCAAGGCCAGGTGGCGGGCGGAAACCTCCCCGTCCTGGTGCACCGACATCAATGCTCCTCGGGCCAGCCCCACGGTCATGCGCACCACAGACCGGGTGGGGCCCAGAACGTCGGCGTGGGTGCCCGCCAGCTGGCCGATGGTGCTGCTACTGAAGCCGGCGGTATCCAGCTGGTTCGCGGCAGAATCGGTGGCGTGGCCGGCGGCGTCCGCGGCCTGGCCGGACCAGTCCGCGCCCCACTTGGCCTGCTCCCGGGCGTTCGCAGCGTGGCGGGATGTCTTGTCGCCATTGCGGGTGAAGAGGTCGGCGGCGGAGCGCAGGGCCTCTACGTTTGCGGCCTTTAGGGCGTCTACGGTGACTGTGCTGGTTGCTGAACTGATCATCGGCCGGCCCCCGCGAAGGCATCGGAGCCGTCGGTGTCGGCGGTGTTTACGTTGTCGGCATACACGCCGATGGTGCGGCCCATGTTCGACAGCTGGCGGCCGAACCCCGTGAAGGCCGCGTGGAGCCGGTCGGCGGCCGTATCGATGGCCCGCGTGGTGGCGCCGCCCGGAATGTCCGGTGCGGATGCGTTGGCCACCGAATAGCCAGCTGAGGCACACTGCACTCCGTCCTCGTTAATCACCTCGCAGCGCCCGTGGACTGCTGCTGTATCCAGCGCCATCGTGTCCAAATAGTCCAAAAATCCCATCGTCGAATAGTTCACGTGCTTACCCCCTGGAGATCGCGACCTGCTTTCTGGGAGTGAGTGTAGGGAGGCTAGGGGCGTCAAAAAAGAAAAATTCTTCGGGGCTGTGGATAACTCAGCTTTATCCACAGGGCCAGCGATATGCCCTTATGAAAAGGGGGCGCGATGTCGGCAATGTCGCTAGGGTGGACTGTATGCGTATCGCTGTCATCCAGATGAAGGCCGAACCGGACGTGGAAGCCAACCTGGCTCGCATCCTGAAGTACATCGCGTCCGGCGCGGCAAACGGTGCCGACCTGGTCGTTTTCCCCGAGGCGGCCATGTTCCCCTTCGATAGCGGGCGGCTGGATACCGTCGCCCAACCGCTGGATGGGCCGTTTGCCCAGGCGATTATCGACACGGCCAAGAAGCACGGCACCACCGCCGTCGTCGGCATGTTCACCCCGGCCGACACGGTCTACCGCACCCCGAGTGGGCAGCTGGTGGAGGAACAGCCCAGCGACTCCCCGGAGGCCAACCAGTTCCGCCGTGTGAACAACACCCTGCTGGTCGCCGGGCCGGACTACGTGACGCACTACGACAAGATTCATACCTACGATGCCTTCGGCTACCGCGAGTCCGATACCGTCAAGCCGGGTAAGCGCCGGGTAGTCATCGACGTCGGTGGCGTGGGCGTGGGCCTGGCCACCTGCTACGACATCCGCTTCCCCGGCCACTTCGTGGCTATGGCTGCCGCGGGCGCGAAGGTGATGGTTGTGCCTTCTAGCTGGGCTGATGGTCCGGGCAAGCTGGAGCAGTGGCGCGAGCTCACCGCGGCCCGCGCGCTGGATTCCGCCAGCTACCTGATCGCCGCGGGCATGGCACGCCCGGGCTCGCCGGAGCGCTACGGTACTGCGGATGGCCCCACCGGAATCGGCCACTCTGTGGCGATTGGTCCGAACGGCGCCCGGCTGGCGGAGACCGGCTACGCAGCCCAGGTGCTGACCATCGACATTGACCCGAACTACGTGGACAAGGTTCGCAAGAACCTGCCCGTACTGGAAGGCCACCACACCGACCGTGAGCTCGGCGTGGGGGTCGATCTGGTCGGCGACGTGGAGGAAGCTCAGCCGCTGAAGTAGCAGGAGCGGCCGAAGCAGCTAGGGCACGTCGAAACGCAGCTGCTTGCGGTTCGCGCCAGCGCGGAGGAACGCCTCCACGGTGTGGCGCTTCATCTCCGGACCACCCGTGATCAGCACCTCGGCATCGCGCCACGAACCGCGCTCGGCGGCCACATCCCCCACCAAGCCGCGGGCGGTGTAGGCCTCGAAGCCCTCCGGAGCGGGCGTATCCTCCTGCACCACCAGGTACAAATCCAACCAATCGAAGGCATCCTCGAAGCCCACTAGGCCCTTCCACTCGTAGAGCTCGTCCGGGTTCTGCGCGCCGAAGAACAGCTGCACCATCGGCGGGCGCTCCTCTGACTGGATGAGGTCCAGCAGGATCGCCCGCACCGGCGCCAGACCCGTGGAACCAGCCACCATCACCACCGGCTTCTCGCCCGAAATCTGTAGGTCGCCATATGGATTGGCTACCACCCACTGCTCGCCGGGCTGGGAGCCCTCCACGATCGCACGCGAAAACGGCCCGACGGCGCGGACGTGAAACTCCACCAGACCGTCCTCGTTGAAAGGAATCGCCGGGGAAAGCGCCCGCCACAGCTGCGGAGTATGCGGAGTGCGGACCTCCACATGCTGGCCGGACCAATACGGCAACGGCGGATCCATCTGCGTGCGGATCACGGCGATGGCGTCACAAGGATGAAGCACCTCGAGCACCTGCGCGGCCGAGGTCGCAGGCAGGCCGGCCTCCTCGTCCTCGAGTGCACCGTAGGCAAGCAGGCTACATCCGAGGTTGATTGTGTTGCTGAGCTTTTTTGTGACGCCAATATGCTCCCCAACAGCCTCCACCAACGCGGACTCTAGCGCCTCATAATGCTGAGAACCCACGCCGAACTTGCGGAAATCCCTGCCAGTAGCGACCAGGAACTCGGCCTGGTCGGAGGCGAACTCGCCGCCGTGGGTGATGCCGCGCAGGACGAAGCGGATGGTGCGGTCCAGGTAGGCCTCGTCCAGCGCCATCGTCTGGGAGAAATCCGGGGTGGGGTTCGCGTATTCGGCGCCCGCGACGTGCGGAAAGTGCACGGCCATGGGCTTGGGATCCATTGCGTGCAGCTTTGCGTGGGTGAGCTGGACCAGGTCGTGGCGGTGTTCTTCAATGAGTGCGAGGAACTCTGCGAAGGTGTATTCGTCGGACGAAGAGTGGCGTGCCACGAACTCGAAGTCTCCTTGTTCTACAGGGGCGGGCTGAGGCAACCGGGGTGAGGGGCCGGTCGGTTGTTCCTCATTGTCGCACCCGAACCTGTGAATTGGAACTCCCCTATTGGAAAGCAGGATTGCCGAGCTGTTGCGGGGCAGTGTGGTACTCGATTGGGGTATCGGAGAAGTTGATCGGGTTGCGAACGCTGCGCATGCCCTCGACTTCGACGATGGGATCCAGGCCTAAGGATTCTGCGAACTCGAAGGCCTGCTTGATGTTGTTCACCGGGCCGGCGGGTACCCCGGCAGCGCGTAGCTTCTGGAACCACTCCTGGGCGCCGGACTTAGACAACGCACCTTCGATGATCTCCGCCAACTCGGCACGGTGAGCGACACGGTCGCTGTTGGTGGCGAAGCGGGCGTCATCAATAAACTCCTCGAGCCCCAGCACTCGACAGGTCCGGTGGTACAGCGAGTCGTTGCCCGCGGCGATGGCGAGGTCGCCCTCCTGCGTCTTAAAGACCTGGTAGGGGGCGATGGAAGGGTGAGTGTTGCCCATCGCTTTGCCGATGACGCCCGCGCCGACGAACGCGCTGGCCTGGTTGGCCAGGGAGGACAGCAGGGTGTGCAGCAGGTTGATCTCGATGTGCTGGCCCTTGCCGGAGGATGTGCGGGAATGCAAGGCGGCGAGGATGCCCATGCCCATGTGCAGGCCGGTGAGGACATCCACCAGCGCCACGCCGACCTTGACGGGGTGGCCCTCCTCGCCGTTGATGGACATGAGGCCGCCGACGGCCTGCACCATCAGGTCGTAGCCGCCGATGTCCGCGCCCTTGCCGGAGCCGAAGCCGGAGAGGGAGGCGTAGATCAGGCCCTCGTTGTGCTGGCGGAGCGTTTCGTAGTCCAGCCCCATGCGCTCCATCGTGCCGGGGCGGAAGTTCTCCACCAGGATGTCGGCTTCCGCGGCGATGCGGCGGGCCTGCTCGCGGCCCTCGTCGGTGGAGAGGTCGATCTCCACGGACTTCTTGTTGCGGTTTACTCCGGCGAAATAGGTGGACATGCCCTGCGCGTTGACGGGGGGCGCCCACGAGCGAGTGTCGTCGCCGACACCCGGACGCTCGATCTTGATGACCTGCGCGCCCATGTCCGCCAGCATCATGGTCGCGTAGGGGCCGGCGAGGACGCGGGAGAAATCGGCCACGACGATGCCTTCGAGGGGGCCCATAGGTTCCTTTCTGGTTGGGGAAGGTTGGGTTGGGGTGGGGGAGGAGTGGGTGGGGGCTGGGGTGCGTGGGGCTTAGCGGAATGCGCCCTTGCCGGTGAGGGCCTGGCCGATGATCAGCTGGTGCATCTCGGCGGTGCCCTCGTAGGTCAGCACGGACTCCAGGTTGTTGGCGTGGCGCAGCGGCGAGTACTCCAGGGTGATGCCGGAAGCGCCTAGGAGGGTGCGGCACTCACGGGCGATTTCCAGGGCCACGCGGGTGGAGTTCAGCTTGCCGACGGAGACCTGGTGCGGGGCGAGCTCGCCCTTATCCTTCAGGCGGCCGAGCTGCAGGGCCAGCAGGACGGACTTGTTGAGCTCGACGGACATGTTGGCCAGCTTCGCCTGGGTGAGCTGGTAGCTGGATAGGGACTTGCCGAACACCTCGCGGGTCTCGGTGTACTCGATGGCGGTTTCCAGGCTGTCGCGGGCAGCGCCCAGGGCACCCCAGATGATGCCGTAGCGGGCTTCGTTTAGGCAGGTCAGCGGACCGCGGAGGGTGTCGATCTTCGGTAGGCGCTGGGAATCCGGCACGCGGCAGTTATCCAGCACGATCTCGCCGGTGATGGAGGCGCGCAGCGAGAGCTTCTTGTGGATCTCCGGGGCGGTGAAGCCCTCCATGCCCTTCTCCAGGATGAAGCCGGCGAAGCCATCCTCGGTGCGGGCCCAGACGACGGCCACGTCGGCGACAGGGGAGTTGGTGATCCACATCTTGGTGCCGTTGAGGACCCACTCGTCGCCGTCGCGGGTTGCGCGCGTCTTCATGGACGCCGGGTCGGAGCCGGCATCGGGCTCCGTTAGGCCGAAGCAGCCCAGGTACTCACCGGCGGCCATCTTCGGAAGGTACTTTTCCTTCTGCTCCTCGGAGCCCCAGTGGTGGATGGCGAACATGGCCAGGGAGCCCTGGACGGAGACGAAGGAGCGCAGGCCGGAATCCACGGCCTCGATCTCCATGCAGGCCAGGCCGTAGGCGACGGCGGAGGCTCCGGGGCACTCGTAGCCTTCCAGGTGCATGCCCAGTGCGCCGAGCTGTCCGAACTGCGGGCCGAGCTCCTTGGCGGGCAGGGTGCCGTTTTCGAACCACTCTTGCACGTTGGGCTTGAGGGATTTGTTGGCGAAGTCCGCCATGGCTTCTTGCAGCATGCGCTCTTCGTCGGAGAGCAGGCTGTTGAAGGAAGTGAGGTCAAGCGGGGAGGAAGTCATGCCAGTCTTTTCCTTACGTATATAGGTAGCGGGATACTGATTTGCGTAGTATTGAGTGTAGGGGAAGTTGTTTCGTTCCGAAAGGCTTTTTCGAAAAATTCCTCTACTATCGTCATAATTAACCGCCGCCCCAAGCCGAAAGGAACCCCCAATGCCCGACGCGCCCCACCCCGAGTCCGCGCCGCGGTTCCCCTTTCCCATCGACCAGCAGCCCGGTAGGTCCCACCACCGCACCGTAGACCGTATTGCGGACATCCTGGAGTTCGTGGCGCGCAACCCGCAGCCGCGCGGGCTCACGGATATTTCCAAGGCCATCGGCGCGCCGGTAAGTTCCACCCAATCCCTGGTGAATGGCCTGGTCGCGGCCGGCTACCTGGAGGAACGGGATAAAGCCTTCCGGCTGGGGCTGGCCCCGTATCTGCTGAGCACCCTCGCCGGTAGCCGCCCTGTGGATCAGGTCACCCACGAGATGCTGGAAGACGTGGTGGAAGAGACAGGCTATATCGCCGTGTTGGCGTCATTGGTAGGCGATAATGTCTACTACCTCGACTATGCGCTGTCGGATCCCGAGTTCGAGTACCTGGCGCAAAACCGGCTGCAGCGCCCGCCGCTCGAGACGTCGGCGGGATGGGCGATCCTCTCCGGGCTGGGGCACGAGCAAGTGTGGGGGATTCTGGCGGCGTCCGAGAGCTCGCAGGAGACCATCAATAAGTTCCAGCGCTGGTACCCAGACATGCGCGCGACCGGCGAATGCGTGGCCCCCGGCGTGGCTTTGAACGGTGCGGATGGTGTGGCCGTGCGTGTCGAGAACCAGGGGGTGGCGGTGGCCTCGGTGTCCGTCATTGCCTCGACCGAGCAGATCGCGCGCGACGCGGATCGGATTATTGAGGTTTTAAGACGCCACAGTGCCCGCTGGAACCGTTAGCAGTTTAAGCTGAGTTCGTCGTTGAAGAAGTGGCGGTGATTCGCCAGTCCTCTCCCTGGGGGAGGGCGTGCAAGATGGTTTCAAAGGCGCTGGAGATTAGTGCGGGGCGAAAGCTTTCCGCGTAGTACGCCTCCTTGGAAACCTCTTTTCCACCGGAGAATGCGGTGATCTTCCCTCGTTGCTTCATGTGGTGACGAGAGATGGTCTGTTCGAGCGATTTGACGGAGCTGGCCCAAGGTTCGTCCTGTTCATATGCGTTGACGCTTCGCTCGCAAGCGGAGATAGCTTCGATATCGGAAACTGAAGGTATGCCGAAGTCGGAAATCGCGCTCATACTGATGGAGTGGAGAGCTGAGAGCGCGGAACTTGGCAATGCGGAGTCCCACACGGCAAATAACGGGCGAAGAGGGAAGCGATCCTCTTTCGATCGCACGGTTAAGTGTGCGCGAATAGTCTGCAGATCTTCAATAGTGTCGTGGGTAGCATCATTAATTTCCCAAAGGCTAAGAGGGATTACCTTTCCGTCGGAATCGCCGGTGTAGGAAAAACCCAGGGATAATTCGGCCCAGCGAAAACGGTCGAAAAAGAGGTCGGGATCCACTTTCTCTTCGGTGAAGGTGGATGCTTGCAGGATAATGTAGCGATCTTTGTACATATGGATCACACTCCGCAAGGTAGTGGCACTTCGTATCCACGGCGAATTCCCGGGGGATCAGGATAGTTATTGATGTCCACGTCTACATCGCCCCGGAAAACTGTTCGGTCGTGATTCTTGCATACAGCGCGCGCAGTGGCTCTGTTTCCTCGACCGCCTCCTCCGGGAATTGCGTGTTTGGTGCCGACTCCTACTTTTCGGAACCAACGATCACGGGGGCCTTTTGCCCATAGTTCGATGCGGACGGTGGCAGTTCTCGCTGGGCCGGAAATCTGGTTCCACCATCCATGGACGCTAGCTGCTCTGGCGCCTCGAGAGGAAGAGATGTGAGGCCAATCGGAACGAGATTCGAATCTGAAAGGCTTGGGAAAAATGCCGTATGTGGTGACTTGCTTTTGCTCTGTGGAGCTACTGACATCTGCTGCAGACGGCGTAATGATGCTGGCTTCAGATGCTTTGGCCTGTGCAGAAGGGGGGAATATCGTCATGGTGCATAGAAAGCTTAACAAGCAGGCTATTGTTTTCTTCATTTGTAATCCTCGCGGGATGGGGCGACTGGGCTGAGAAATCGCTCGGCACCGATGGCGAACGTGATCACAAGCTCTGTGCCGATGTGGGCTAATGCTTATGTGCGACTATTGTATGCGAGACATCGGCGGAGTGGGCGATTCTTTAGGAGGTGGCGGTGGCCTCGGTGTCCGTCATTGCCTCGACCGAGCAGATCGCGCGCGACGCGGATCGGATTATTGAGGTTTTAAGACACCACAGCGCCCGCTGGAACCGTTAAGCGGCTAACTCCGGCACCCACAACACCAGCTGGGGCCACAGCAGGAAGGCCAGGGCGATAACCAGCATGATCACGACATAGGGGAATGCTCCCTTGAACACGATCATGGGGTTGATACGTACGGCCTTCGAGACGACGAATACGTTCAGACCCATGGGCGGGGTGACCATTCCGGTCTCCGCCAGCAGCACGATGAAGATGCCGAACCAGACGGGATCGTAACCCAGCGCTTCGACGATAGGCAGGGTCACTGGCACGGTCAGGGCGATGATGGCGATCTGGTCCATGAAGAAGCCCAGGATCAGGTACACCGCGCCGATCAGCACCATGACGACCAGCGGGTGCAGGGAAGACTCGCCGATGGCGCTGACCAGCTTCGGGGTGACGCGCGTTTCGGTGAGGAAGTGCCCCAGCACGTGCGCGGACATGATGATGGCGAAGATCATGCCGGTGGTCTTCACCGTCTCCAGCACGGTTTCGCCGAACTTCTTGGTATCCCAGCGGCCTTTCGCGATCACCAGGATTAGCGCGGCCAGTACGCCCAGCGCGGCGGCCTCCGTGGGTGTGGCGATGCCGGTGAAGATGGATCCGACCACCGCCAGGAAAATCAGCAGCAGCGGGGAAGACTTCAGCAGCTGCATTCCCTTTTCCTTGAAAGGAACCGACTCGCCCTGCGGGGCGCGGGAGCGGTCCTTCAGGAAGCCGATGTACATCACCAGCACCAGGCCCATAGCGACAACCAGGCCGGGGAAGAAGCCCGCGACCAACACGTCGCCCACGGGAGCCTCCGCGGTGATCGCGTAGAAAACCAGGATGATCGACGGTGGGATCATCGCCGCCAGCGTGCCGACCACTGCCACCAGGCCGGTGGCGGTGCCCTTGTGGTAGCCCTCCTCGATCATGCGGGTAGAGGAGGTCTGCGCCAACGTGGCCGCAGCGGCGGTGGACGATCCCGAGACAGCTGCGAACGCGGTGCCTGCGCCGATGGAGGCGATGGCGGTGCCTCCGGGGATGCGGCCGACGAGCGCCTTGGCGGCGTCAAAAACAGAATCCAAAAGACCAGACATCAGCATCAGCTGCGCCATCAGGATGAACAGCGGCACGGCGGACAAAGAGTTGGAACGCACGGCCGCGAACGGTGAGGTTTCCATGGTGGCGATGGCCAGCTCGACTCCGCCGAGGGCGATCAGGCCGATCGTGGCCGTGCCGAAGATGGCGAAGCTGACGGGGACGCGCAGGGTGATCAGCACGACCAGCAGCACAACGATAGTAAGCGCAAGCATGGTTTAAACCTCTTCCTCGCCGGGGTCGTAGTCGGTGTATGGGCGATCCCACGGGGTGATCAGTTCGCGCACAAAGTCCAGCGCGGCGACGAAGGCGCACAGGGCGGCGGCGATGGGCACGATCACGCGGTAGGTCCAGTCGGGAGTGGCCAGGTCAGCCATGCCGGGCAGAGTGGCGTGGCCCAGGGAGAACGCCATGTAGGTTTCGTTCCACCCGCCGATGAAGACGAAGATCATGGAGATGACAACGGCCAGGTGGATCAGTAGCAGAATGGTCTTCTGCACTTTGGGCGCGAACTTGCTGAACAGCGATTCCACGGCGATGTGCGTGCCCGTGCGGTACGTGGTGACCAGCCCGAAGAACGCGGTGATCGGCAGCAGGTAGCGCTCGGTGACGGAGATGTTCCAGCCCAGGGGAGCGCCGAAGAACTCGCGCGCTACGATCTCGGCCAAAGTGACCAGCGCCAGCCCGAGGATGGCCACGCCGGCGATCCAGGCGCACACTGCGGAGACCGCGTTTTGGATCTTGTCGAAGCCCGGGTGGTCCTCGGTGTGGTAGCCGTATGTGCTGCGATCGGCGGTGCCGTGGTGGCCGACGCGGATGAAGTTGCTGCTGGTCATGATTGCTCCTTCTTTGCTTCCGCTCGGGTCTTCGGGTCGGTGACGCCCGCACCCGCGCGATCCGCATGGCGCTTCAGCGCGTCCTCGAAGTCGTCCACGACCCGCTGGGCGGGGTGCCCCTTGGATTCGGCGACTTCGATCCACTTGTCCAGGACGGGCTGGGAGGTGTTCTCCCACTCCTTGGCCGTTTCGCCGTCGGTGACGTCGTAGAAGCGCACGCCGGCATCCTTCATCTTCTGCACGGAGTCTTCGCGCGCTGCGTTGAGTTCTTCGCAGACGGACTGCTGGGATTTGTCCGCCGCATCGGTCAGCGCCTTCTTTTGCTGGTCGTTCAGTCGGTTCCAGGTATCCAGGTTGATGCCGTAGAAGAAGGTGAAGTTGCCCTGCTGGGCGCCATAGGTGCTGGCGTGGACCACGTCCTCCAGCCCGTAGGGGGTGATGGAGATTGGGCTGGCGAGCGTGCCTTCGACGGTGCCGCGCGCCATTGCCTCGTACATGTCGCCGATGGGCATGCTCACGCCGGCGGCGCCGATCTCGTCGATCACGCGGTCCAGGGCGCCGCCGGTGGAGCGGAGCACCGCGCCCTGGAAGTTGTTAGGATGCGACGGATCCTGGCCGGCCGTCACGGCCTCGTAACCGGGGATGGAGCCGGTCCAGAGCGGCATGAACTTCATGGGCTTGAGCTCTTCTTCGTAGAGGACGCCCCCTGGTTTCACCAGGTCGCGTAGCGCGTAGGCGGTCACGCATGCATCGGAGCTGAACCCCGGAAGGTCGCCCACACTGCTGAGCGGGAAGCTGGAGCTGACGTAGGAGGGGGAGATGACCGCCATGTCGACCACGCCACTGCGTACGACGGAGGGGATGTCGGCCTGCTTGCCCATCTGCCCGGAGGCGTAGTACTCGACGTCCACGGAAGAGTCTTTTTCCAGCTGGTCGAGGAAGGGCTGAGTGCCGCCCGTGCCGACGGGGTGGGTGAGCGAGTAGCTATCCGCCATCTTTAGCTCCGCGGTGCTGCCGGGGGCGTAAGGCTCAGCGGGGGAGCTGGAGCAGGCGGTGAGCGCGCCGGGTAGGGCGGCCGTCATGGCGATTGCGGCGACGGCGGAGGCGACCCGGCGGCTGGGGCGGGTGCGCCGGCTTCGCGGCGTGCTTTGGTGCGGCGTGCTGTGGTGCGGGGGCGCTTTCTTTTTGTGGAGTCGTAGCATGGTCCCTTCACCCTCTCGTTACGGATACTTGTTACGGATATAGGTAATCTGTTCCCGATTTGGATAAGTTTCATCTAACCTTCAAAGCGCGCGAAAGGCGATAGTTTTCGTCGAGAAAAGTAGATCGGGGGTGAACTTGTGGGGTAAATCACACTCATATACGTAAATTGAGTGGAATAGACTCAAGGTTGTGGTGGTTGAGTCAGGTGTACTCAAGTAAAGTCGGGAGCGTGCAACCGCGACCGGCATGAAGCCGTAGGAGGTAGATGTAGAAATGACGAGCTTCAACCCCACCACAATGACCCAGTCTGCAATGCAGGCTGCACTCCAGGATGCCTCCGCCAAGGGCAACCCGGACATCCGACCGGCGCACCTGCTCGTTGCGCTGCTGGAGCAGGAAGATTCCATCGCCCTGCCCGTGCTGCAGGCTGCAGGCGTGGAGCCGCAGACAATCGCGGCAAAGGCCAAGAACCTGGTCGCTGGATACCCGCAGGCCACCGGTAGCGAGATGGCAAATCCGCAGTTCAACCGCGACGCGCTGAACGCACTGACCGCCGCCCAGGAGCTGGCAGAACAGCTGGGCGATACTTATGTTTCCACCGAGGTTCTGCTGGCCGGTATTGCCAAGGGCAACTCCGACGCAGCCAAGGTGATGCACGAGGCAGGTGCCACCTTCGAGGCCATCCGCGGTGCTTTCGAATCCGTTCGCGGCAACCGGAAGGTCACCACCGAGGAGCCGGAAGGCCAGTTCCAGGCACTGGAGAAGTACTCCACCGACCTGACTGCACGCGCCCGCGAAGGCAAGATCGACCCCGTGATCGGACGTGACCAGGAGATCCGGCGAGTCGTCCAGGTGCTCTCCCGTCGCACGAAGAACAACCCTGTGCTCATTGGCGAGCCTGGCGTCGGTAAAACCGCAATCGTCGAAGGCCTGGCCCGCCGCATCGTCGCTGGCGATGTGCCCGAGTCCCTGCGCGGCAAGAAGCTAATCAGCCTGGACCTGGGCTCCATGGTCGCCGGCGCGAAATACCGCGGCGAATTCGAGGAGCGGCTGAAGGCTGTGCTGGACGAGATTAAGGAGGCCGAGGGCGAGGTCATCACCTTCATCGACGAGCTGCACACCATCGTCGGTGCCGGTGCGGGCGGCGATTCCGCCATGGACGCCGGAAACATGATCAAGCCGCTGCTGGCTCGTGGCGAACTGCGACTGGTCGGCGCGACCACTCTGGACGAGTACCGCAAGTACATCGAAAAGGATGCCGCGCTGGAGCGCCGCTTCCAGCAGGTTTATGTCGGCGAGCCGACGACGGAGGACACCATCGGTATTCTGCGTGGCCTGAAAGAGCGCTACGAGGTGCACCACGGCGTGCGTATCCAGGACTCCGCGCTGGTGGCGGCCGCGACCCTGTCGGATCGTTACATCACCAGCCGCTTCCTGCCGGATAAGGCCATCGACCTGGTCGACGAGGCTGCTTCTAGGCTGCGCATGGAGATCGACTCGCGCCCCGAGGAGATCGACAATGTGGAGCGCGTGGTTCGCCGCCTCGAGATTGAGGAGATGGCGCTGGAGAAGGAGACCGACGCTGCCTCGAAGGATCGTCTCGAGCGCCTGCGCAGCGAGCTGGCCGACGAGAAGGAGAAGCTGGCCGGCCTGACCGCCCGCTGGGAGAACGAGAAGGGCAGCATCGACAGCCTGCGCGAGCTGAAGGAAGAGCTGGATAACCTGCGCCGCGAGTCTGAGATCGCCGAGCGCGAGGGCGACTTCGCCAAGGTCGCCGAGCTGCGCTACGGGCGCATCCCGGACGTGGAGAAGAAGCTGGCCGAGGCTGAGGAGACCGTGGCCGAGCAGCAGGAAGGCATGATGCTGACCGAGGAGGTCACGCCGGATACTATCGCCGACGTGGTTTCCGCCTGGACCGGCGTGCCCGCGGGCAAGATGCTGCAGGGCGAGACCGAGAAGCTGCTGAACATGGAGCTCGTGCTGGGCGGCCGCGTGGTTGGCCAGCACCGTGCAGTCGATGCCGTGTCGGATGCGGTGCGCCGTGCGCGCGCCGGCGTGGCGGACCCGAACCGCCCGACTGGTTCCTTCCTGTTCCTAGGCCCGACGGGCGTGGGCAAGACGGAGCTGGCGAAGGCTCTGGCCGACTTCCTCTTCGACGATGAGACCGCCATGGTGCGCATCGACATGTCGGAGTACGGCGAGAAGCACTCCGTCGCCCGCCTGGTCGGTGCCCCTCCGGGATACGTCGGTTACGACGCCGGTGGTCAGCTGACCGAAGCTGTCCGGCGCCGCCCGTACACGGTGGTGCTGTTCGACGAGGTGGAGAAGGCACACCCGGACGTGTTCGACGTGCTGCTGCAGGTGCTGGACGAGGGTCGCCTGACCGATGGCCAGGGCCGGACCGTGGACTTCCGCAACACGATCCTGATCCTGACCTCTAACCTCGGTGCCGGCGGCACGGACGAGGAGGTCATGGAGGCCGTGAAGCGCGCCTTCAAGCCGGAGTTCATCAACCGACTGGACGACGTGCTGATCTTCGACCCGCTGTCTGCCGAGCAGCTGAAGTCCATCGTGTCTATCCAGGTTGGCGATTTGGCGGAGCGCCTTGCGGCCCGTCGTTTGATCCTGGATGTTACTGATGACGCCCAGTCGTGGCTGGCCGAGCATGGCTACGATCCTGCCTACGGCGCCCGGCCGCTACGCCGACTGATCCAGAAGGCGATCGGCGACCAGCTGGCCAAGAAGCTGCTGGCTGGCGAGGTGCGCGATGGCGACACGGTGCGCGTGGACATTGACCGCAGTGGCAGTGCTGGTGCTGGCGCTGACAGTGCTGGCGTGGTTGATGCTCCGGGGCTGGTCATCACCTCCCTGGGCGCCGTTGAAGATGAGGACTAATGTCTGACGGCTCTGACGGTTAAAAGCTTCTCTGAGCGGCATAAACGCCCCACCTGTTCCGGGTGGGGCGTTTTGGTCTGCTTTGAGTGGGCGCTAGGGCGTGGGGGTGACGGCACGGAGGGTGACAATGTTTGCTCAGAAAACTAGAGTGTGAGGTGCGCCACATGGCGACTGGGGGTGGTGCGCCTAGCGTGGCCACCCTTGTGCACACCCGACCTCGACTCAAAGGAGTACTCACATGACCGTCTACGCTGATCCTGGTACTGAAGGTAGCCTCGTCAATTTCAAGGAGCGCTACGATAATTTCATCGGTGGCCAGTGGGTGCCGCCTGTCGATGGCGAGTACATGGACAACGTTTCGCCCATCAACGGCGAGGTGTTTTGCCAAGTCCCACGCTCAAAGGCTGCGGACATCGAGAAGGCAATCGACGCAGCTGAGAAGGCTCAGCCCGGCTGGGGAGCGACCTCCGTACAGGACCGCGCCGCCGTCCTATTGAAGATCGCCGACCGCCTGGAAGAGAATCTAGAGATGATGGCCGTCGCTGAGACCTGGGATAACGGCAAGGCGGTGCGTGAAACCCTCACCGCAGACCTCCCGCTCGCGGTTGACCACTTCCGCTACTACGCAGGTGCCCTTCGTGCCCAGGAGGACCGCACCTCCCAGATCAGCGAAGACCTCATCGCCTACCACTTCAACGAGCCACTCGGTGTGGTCGGGCAGATCATCCCCTGGAACTTCCCGCTGCTGATGGCTGCGTGGAAGCTTGCCCCCGCCATGGCCGCTGGCAACGCCATCGTGCTGAAGCCCGCCGAGCAAACCCCGGCCAGCATCCTGCTGTTTGCAGAACTCATCCAGGACATCGTTCCGGAAGGCGTGCTGAACAGTGTGAACGGTTTGGGTACGGAGGCGGGCTCTGCGCTCACCGCCTCTGACCGCATCGACAAGATTGCGTTCACCGGCTCCACGGAAGTCGGCAAGATCATTAACAAGGCGGTCGCGGAGAAGCTCATTCCTGTCACCCTGGAGCTCGGTGGCAAGTCCCCGTCTGTGTTCTTTAGCGACATCATGGACCAGGACGACAAGTTCCGTGAAAAGTGCGTTGAGGGCCTGGCTATGTTTGCGCTGAACCAGGGTGAGATTTGCACCTGCCCGTCCCGAGCCCTGGTGCAGGAAGACATCGCCGAAGAATTCCTGGCCCTGGCCGTTGAGCGTGTGAAGTCCATCAAGGTCGGAAACCCTCTGGACACGGATGTCATGATGGGCGCACAGGCTTCCCAGGAGCAGATGGATAAGATCAGCGGCTACCTGCAGTCCGGCCCTGAGGAGGGTGCGCAGGTGCTGTGCGGTGGTGGTGTGAACGAGATCTCGGGCCGCAGTGGCGGTTTCTACATCGAGCCCACCATCTTTAAGGGCACCAATGACATGCGCCTATTCCAGGAGGAGATCTTCGGCCCGGTCCTGGCCGTGACTACCTTCAAGGACTTCGACGAGGCCATGCGCATCGCCAATGACACGGAGTACGGTCTCGGCGCAGGTGTGTGGTCCCGCAATGGCACCATTGCATACAAGGCTGGCCGTGCGATCCAATCGGGTCGCGTGTGGGTGAATAACTACCACAATTACCCAGCTCACGCGGCTTTCGGAGGCTACAAGAAGTCCGGTTTGGGCCGTGAGACCCACTTGATGATGCTCGCGCACTACCAGCAGACCAAGAACCTGCTGTGGTCCTACTCGGATGAGCCTTCGGGACTGTTCTAGTTCTTTAATTGACGCCACCCCGGCCTCCACTGCGCTCGTTGTCAGCGCATAAGGCCGGGGTGTGGCGTGTTTAGGGGACTATTCTGGCTGGTCAGCGACCTCGACGTTGTAGTGGACGTTGTCCCCATCCACAGTGTCTGCGGTGACGTCTACGCTGTATGTCTCACCGGAATCGTGCAGCTTGCACTCAATCTTCGCGCCCTCTTCCGCCTTCAGGCCGCTGGGGCATTCGATGCGCTCTGGCTTGCGGCCAACCTCCTCCTCCAGGGAATCGGAGATGCCCTTCTCCACGTCCTCCTGGGCGACCTCCTTTCCGCCGAGCAGGGAGCAAGCGCTCAGGCCGGTGACAGCCAGCGCGCCGGTCAGAAAAGCGGCGCCGATGCGCTGGGAGAGGCGGACGGAGTCAGCGGAAGTGCGGATGTTCTTCATGTGGGGCAGTCTCTTTCTCTCGTTCGTGGCTGGTGGCGTGCTGAAATGCCTCATTAGGCATCCGGGGTATGGAATGTCGCCCCTTGGCGAAATGTTCCCCAGCGTGCAGTACGCTGCACAGTTTGAACTTAACCGATGCTGAGTATGTTTGTCCGGGAAACGCAGGCGTCAATAAGAAGGTGCGATAAAATACCCAGAGCAACGGAGCGCACACAGCACAAAGAGAATAAATAGAGAATAGAAGAGGGAGCCTCCATCGACTTTACGGTCTTTGACCTGCTGATGGATGTCGGCATAATTTCGGTATTGCTGATCATCGGCACGTTCATGAGGCGCCACTTCGAATGGTTCCGCAACCTGCTGATCCCCGCGCCGATCACAGCGGGCCTGCTCGCGCTGCTCCTCGGGCCGGAGGTGCTGGGCCTGCTGCCGTTCTCCGGCGCACTGGGCGATTACTCCACTCTGCTGATCGCCGTGGTGTTCGCCTCCATGCCGTACAGCATGACTTTCGCCTCCAACGATGCCTCGAAGGCGAAGAACATGTGGGGCTTTTCCACCTCCATGTTCCTCGGCCAGTGGGGCATCTTTATGCTGCTTGGCCTGCTGGTTTTCGCACCGGTTTTCGATACTCCAGAGTGGTTCGGCATGATGCTGCCCGTCGGTTTCGTCGGCGGGTTCGGCACTGCCGCGGCCGTTGGTGGCGCGTTTGGGGATATTGGTGCGGAGGCCGCCATGTCCTTGGGGCTTCACCTCAGCGACCGTCGGCACGCTGGCCGCGATCATTGGTGGAATTATCTTCGCGAATTGGGGTATCCGCACCGGTCGAACCTCCACCCTGCCGGAGGAGCTGCCGTGGGAGCTGCGCTCGGGCCAGATCGAGGACGAAGCTAAGCAGCCCTCCATTGGTAAGGCCACCACGAACCCATCGTCGATTGAGCCGCTGGCCCTGCACGCCGGCTTCATTGCCGTGACCGTGATGTTCGCCTACATTGCGCAGCAGATCATCGGCCACTTCTTCCCGGCAGTATCGGTGCCGCTGTTTGCCCTGGCCTTCGTGGTGGGCATTGGCGGCAAGGTCTTCCTGCACGTCATCAAGCGCCCGAAGTACCTGGACCAGCAGACGGTGAAGTCGATCTCGGGCGCGTCGACGGACTTCATGATCGCCTTCGGTATCGCCTCCATTAAGCCGGACGCGGTGGCGAGCTACCTGGTTCCGCTGGCGATCCTGTTCGTGCTGGGCATTGCGTACTGCTGCCTGTTCTTCTTCGTTATTGCGCCGATGTTCTTCGGCGATGAGTGGCTGGAGCGCGGCATCTTCGGCTGGGGCTGGGCCACCGCCGCCGTGGCTACGGGTATTGCGCTGCTGAAGATCGTGGACCCGGATCTGAAGTCCGGCACGATGAACGAGTACGGCATTGCCTACGTGGGCTATGCACCGATCGAAATTGGCATGAACATTCTCGCCCCGATCGCGGTGATAGCCGGTCTTACCTGGGGTATCGGAGGTATAGCGACAGTCGCCGCGGTGGGCATTATCGTCTTCGCTGCAGTGCGGGGCTGGTTCCCAGAGAGAACAGGCAAACGCCCGGGCAAGGGGA
This sequence comes from Corynebacterium sp. c24Ua_83, assembly GCF_039907245.1. Classification (NCBI taxonomy): domain Bacteria; kingdom Bacillati; phylum Actinomycetota; class Actinomycetes; order Mycobacteriales; family Corynebacteriaceae; genus Corynebacterium; species Corynebacterium sp. c24Ua_83. The sequence goes on from NZ_JASBOI010000007.1 coordinate 68,194, forward strand.
AACGCTCCGGCAAGGCGGCCGCGGCGGGATAGCGTGCGCCGCGGCGGGATAGCGTGCGCAACATCGGCGGGCGCGAGGTTCTACACTAAGCAACTATGAGCAACTCTTCTGCCCAACAGCAGCCCGCCAGCCCCTTCGTCTCCGGTGAGGAGATGCTGGAGGCTTTCCAGCGGGGCGAACGCATGACCGTGATCGACTCGCACTGGGCGCGCACCGAAAACAGCGCCTGGGAGGCATACGTGGGGCAGCACATCCCCGGTGCCATGTTCTGTAACCCCCTGATGCACCTGGCTTCTATCCCGTCCCGCCACAAGGGCCGCAACCCTCTGCCCGAGCCGGAGCGCCTGCAGAAAAGCTTCGATGATTGGGGCATTACGGATGGTCGCCCTGTTTATATCTATGACGCCGGCGCCAACCTCTATGCGGCTCGCGCATGGTTCATTTTCCGTTGGGCTGGTGTGCAGAATGTCCGCATCCTGGACGGCGGTACTAAGTCTTGGGAGGCCGCGGGCGGCGACGTTGCCGGCGGTATCGGGGCACTGCGCGGCCGCGGCGACGTAGAGGTCCGCCCGGGCAGCATGCCGACCCTCGACCTCGAGGAAGTGGAGCAGTGGCGCGAGGAGCGCATCCTGGTGGATGCCCGCGAGCCCTCCCGCTATTCCGGCAGAAAGGAACGCTTCGACCACCAGGCGGGCCGCATCCCCGGGGCGATCAACATTCCGGTCAAGGAGCTCTTCAACAACCACAGCGAGCGCGACAGCAGCGCCAGCGGCCGCGTGAAAACTCCGGAGGAGATCCGGCAGATCCTCGCCGATAATGGTGTGACCAGCGGTGACGACGTGTGCGTGTACTCCGGCTCTGGTCTGCACTCCTCGCTGTTTATCGCTGCGATGGAGTACGCGGGCCTGCCGGGCGCGAAGAACTTTGTGGGAGGTTGGTCTCAATGGTCCGCTTCCGCCTCGCGCCCCATTGAGCGCGACTAAACTGCGGGAGTATGGATCCCAACTTCTCCCTGGATCCCCGTAGGCCTGGCCAGCAGCGCGAAGTGGCTGCGCAGAACTCCTCTGCGAAGTTTTCCGTTGTGACCCCGCTGGCGGGGACAGCCGTTAGCCTCGATTCCGTCCCCGACCCGATCCTCGCCACCGGCACCATCGGCGCCGGTGTGGCAGTGATCCCCGATGCGGGCGTGGAGGTTGTGCAGATCCTCGCGCCCATCGGGGGAGTGATGAAGCGCGTGGCGCCGAACATGTTTGTGATCCAGACGCAGCCCGCGCCTGGAGGCTTGCCCCAGGAGCCCGGCGCCCACGCCGACGACTTTCACGCGGAGATGCTGGCCGACCAGCCGTCGATCTTCATGCAGTTGGGGGTGGATACTGGGCGACTTAACGGCCAGGGATTCGACGTGCACGTCCAGGAGGGCGACCTGGTGCGTCAGGGAACTCCCGTGTGCACGTACGCTCCCCGGGAGTTGGGCCGGATGGGGTTCGATCCGGTGGTGATGGTGTTGGGGTTGCAGATGAGGGCGTCAGAAATAAAGCTAGACGTGTTCTCCGGCGAGCCTGTGATGGGCGGCGACAACCTGTTCTGGGTGTAAAGGGGGTGCGTGGGCAATGACGCGGAGGATCTTCAGCATCATGTCGGTGGTCGGCATGATTCTGGCGCTGTCGCGGGTGGTGGAGATTTTCACACCGCAGCAGCTGCAGAGCATCGCCGGGGTTTATTTTGTGGTGCTGGCTGTGCTTCAGGTGTGGCCGCTGGTGGCCACGCAGCGCAATAGTTATGGGCACCGGCGGCACCCCGTGAACCGCCTGTACACGCTGATGAGCAGCATCGGGCTGGTCGGGACGGCGCTGCTGGCGATGGTTTTTTATGTGAATTCGCAGTTGTGGCTGGTTGTTGTTGCGGGGATGCTGATGATCATGGGGATCGTCGGTGCGGCGGTGTTGGCGCTGTTCGCCGCGCCGTGGGACGACTGGTCTACCCGCCGGGGTCGCGACGTCGACGATGAGCTTTTCCTGCGTGACGACGAGCCCGTGGAGGACGTCTGGGACAAGAGCTTCCGGACTTAATTGGCGCCGGGCTACAACCCATGCTTCCGGTTGATCAGCCAGTGCATTGTCGCGGTCGGCAGCACGCGCGAGAGCGGGAAGACCACCGGCGCCATCGAGCCGGTCGCGTACAGCGGCTTGGGGCGGGTGGCGGTGATGGGTTTCAAAATTTCCTCGGCTACGCGCTCGGCGGAGATGCCGTTGGCCTCGTTGTTATCCAGGTTCGTCAGCATGGTGGTGAACTCCGCGCCGTAGGGTCCCTGCAAGTCCACGTACTTCGTACGCCGCGTGGAAAGCCCGGTGTTGATGGAGCCGGGTTCCACCACGGATATGCCCACGCCGAACGGCTGGACCTCGCGCCGGGCGGCGAAGGCGAATCCCTTGATCGCGGCCTTCGAGGCGACGTAGCTGCTGCGGTAGGCCAGCGGGAAGCTGCCCAGCATGGAGCCGACCATCACGATGCGCCCGGCCCCTTGTTGTCGCATTGTCGGAAGGATTTTCTTTGTGACGCCTACTTGTCCCAGAACGTTGATCTCAAACAGACGGTGTAGGGCATCGTCGGTGAGCTCCTCCAGCGGTCCCGATTGGCTTTCGCCCGCGTTGTTGACCAGTGCGGTCGGCGGGCCGAGGGCGAGGGCGCGGGTGGCGAACTCGTCGATGCTGGCGGGGTCTTCGAGGTCGAGGGGGAGGTATTCCACCCCGTCGACGGGGTCGGTGATGTTGTCGGGGTTGCGGCTGGTGCCGATGATGCGGTCGGGGACGTAAGTTCCCGCGGCGGCGCTGACGCTGCTTGGGCCGCCGGTAGTTGCGGCGTTCTTGAGCTCCGCGAGGGCGGCTACGATTGCGCGGCCGATGCCGGAGGAGGCGCCGGTGACTATGGCCACTCCGCCTTTGACGGCGGGGAGCGGGCGGGAGGGGAAGGGGAGAATGCTAGAAAGTTTTGCCATGCTCATTATTTTGACTGCTGGGGCGGGGGCGTGCGGACGGAATGGGATTTTTCGCAGGCAGGATTCGCGCTGGCGGGATTCTGCGGGATTCTTTAGTGATCCGTCGCACTACGGCTATGATGTGGGAGAAAACTGCATACGTTTTTGCCGCTTTTAGCTGTGGTGGGAGAGGCTCGGCGCTCGTCACGCGCCGGCCGCCGACGGAGCAATTCCTCCCCGGGACACTCTCAGGCCCCAAGTACCGTCACAGTGAGGCAACTCTGGAAAGACCTGCGCGCAGTCGTGTGCACGCGGGCGCCGAAGGAGAAAAGCCGGGTAGACCGGGTGAAGCTCTCAGGCACAAGCGACAGAGTGGGGAGGGCTCCTTTTAACGACCGTGCACTTACGACCGGAAAGTCCCTATAAAGCCATGTCTTCTGCAGCTACTCGCCGTAACTCAGCCCCCTTCGTTCAGCGCCACATCGGCCCGAACCAGGCCGATACCCAGGAGATCCTCGATTACCTGGGCTATGAATCTTCCGTCGCGCTGGCCGACGATGCCCTTCCGAAGTCCATCCGCCAGGCTGGCCCGATCGGCCTGCCGGAGGCGCTGGACGAGACGGACACCCTGGCCGCCCTGCGTGCTTACGCTGACAAGAACGTGCAGAAGCAGCAGCTGATCGGCAATGGTTACTTCGACACGATCACCCCGGCCGTGATCCGCCGCAACGTGGTGGAAAACCCGGGCTGGTACACCGCCTACACCCCCTACCAGCCGGAGATCTCCCAGGGCCGCCTCGAAGCCCTGCTGAACTTCCAGACGATGGTGCAGGATCTGACCGGCCTGCCGGTGGCTGGCGCTTCGCTGCTGGACGAGGCCACCGCTGTGGCCGAGGCCGTGCAGCTGATGGCTCGCGGCAATGCGAAGGCTGCGAAGAAGGGCGGCGTGGTGCTGCTGGATTCCTCCCTGCACCAGCAGTCCATCACCGTCACCCTGGCGCGCGCCGAGGCTGCGGGTATTCCGGTGGAGGTCGTGGACCTGGACGGCGAGGACGGCGCCGGTGAGAGTGCTACCGCCGCGTTTGAGGGTCGCGAGAACCTCGTCGGCGTGGTCCTTTCCAACCCGGGCTCCACCGGCCGCGTGCGCGACCTGTCCGGCCTGATCTCTGCGGCGAAGGAGACCGGCGCCCTGGTCACGGTCGCCTGTGACCTGCTGGCTCAGGTTCTGGTGACCTCCCCGGGCTCCCAAGGTGCGGACATCGCCGTCGGCTCCGCCCAGCGCTTCGGCGTGCCGCTGTTCTTCGGCGGCCCGCACGCAGGCTTCATCTCCTGCACCGAGGCTCTGCAGCGTAAGCTGCCGGGCCGCATCGTGGGCGTGTCCGTGGATGCCGAGGGCACCCCGGCCTACCGCCTGGCCCTGCAAACCCGTGAGCAGCACATTCGCCGCGACAAGGCCACCAGTAACATCTGTACCGCCCAGGCTCTGCTGGCCGTCGTCGCCGGTTTCTACGCGGTCTGGCACGGCCCGGCTGGCCTGCGCGCCATCGCCGAGGGCGTGCACGCCCGCGCGACCGCGCTGGCCGTTGCCCTGTCCGAGGCTGGCCTGACGCTGGCGCACGATACCTTCTTCGACACCGTGACTGTTGACGTGTCTGGTTCTTCGCTTGGTGACGCCCCCTCGGCTCTGCGCGCCGCAGCCGAGGCAGGCTACAACTTGCGCCAGGTTAACGATTCCTTCGTCGGCATCTCTGTCGGCGAATCCACCACGGACGATGACATCGCCAAGCTGATCGAGGTTCTGGGCTCCCGCGCCGGCGAGGTCAACTCCGCTGGCTTCGACGTTGCATCCGGCCCGCTGGGCGAGGTCGGCGTGCTGCGTGGTGCCGACGAGGAGATCCTGACCCACCCGATCTTCACCGCCATCACCTCCGAGACGCAGATGATGCGCTACATGCGCAAGCTGGCCGACCGCGACCTGGCGCTGGACCGCACGATGATCCCGCTGGGCTCCTGCACCATGAAGCTGAACGCGGCTTCTTCCATGGAGCCGATCACCTGGCCGGGCTTCGCCGGTATCCACCCGCACGTCCCGGCCGAGCAGGCGCAGGGCTGGCTGGAGCTTATCGAGGACCTGGAGGAGCGCTTGGCGAAGATCACCGGCTACGCCAAGGTTTCCGTCCAGCCGAACGCGGGCTCCCAGGGTGAGTTTGCCGGCCTGCTGGCGATCCACCGCTACCACCAGTCCCGTGGTGACCACCAGCGCGACATCGTGCTGATCCCGGCTTCCGCGCACGGTACCAACGCTGCTTCTGCAGCGCTGGCGGGCCTGAAGGTCGTGGCTGTGAAGAACGCTGAGGATGGCTCCATCGACGTGCCGGACCTGGAGGCCAAGCTGGAGAAGTACGGCGAGCAGACCGCCGCCATCATGCTGACCTACCCCTCCACCCACGGTGTGTTCGAGGAGCAGGTGCGCGACGTCTGCCAGAAGGTTCACGATGCCGGCGGCCAGGTGTACGTCGACGGCGCTAACCTGAACGCCCTGGTCGGCCTGGCCCAGCCGGGCGAGTTCGGCGGCGACGTTTCTCACCTGAACCTGCACAAGACCTTCACCATCCCGCACGGCGGTGGCGGCCCGGGCGTTGGCCCGGTGTGCGTGGCAGAGCACCTGATCCCGTTCCTGCCCACTGACCCGAACGCCGACGTTATCGATGGCGATGCTGCACTGCAGACCGGCCAGCCGGTCTCCGGCGCGCAGTACGGCTCCGCTGGCGTGCTGCCGATCACCTGGTCCTACATCGCCCAGATGGGTGACGAGGGGCTGACTGAGGCCTCCCGCATGGCCCTGGTGAACGCCAACTACGTTTCCCGCAAGCTGGAGGACTACTACCCGACGCTGTACAAGGGCGACACCGGCCTGGTCGCCCACGAGTGCATCCTGGACCTGCGTGAACTCACGAAGGCCTCCGGCATCACCGCCGAGGATGTCTCCAAGCGACTGATGGACTTCGGCTTCCACGCCCCGACCCTGGCCTTCCCGGTCGCCGGCACCCTGATGATGGAGCCCACCGAGTCGGAGGACAAGGCAGAGCTGGACCGCTTCATCGAAGCGATGATCACCATCCACGGGGAGATCCAGGAAGTGATCGACGGCAAGGTCACCGCCGAGCAGTCCGTTCTGCGCCACGCGCCGTTCACCGCTTATTCTGTTGTGCGGGACGACTTCGAGGAAGCCGTATCTGGTGGTCACTTCAGTCGCGCCAAGGCCGCATACCCGGTGGCCAGCCTGCGACACACCAAGTACTTCACCCCCGTGCGTCGTATCGACAACGCCTATGGCGACCGCAATCTCGTGTGCACCTGCCCGCCCCTGGAAGACTTCGCAATTAACGAGGACTAGGGTCCGCTGGGGCTAAGGGCGTCACAAAGAGAAGAAGGAGAACAAGACATGACCGAACTTAAGAAGACCGCGCTGCACCTGGTGCACGAGAAGTTGGGCGCGCGATTTACCGACTTCGGCGGCTGGGACATGCCTCTGAAGTACAGTAGTGAGCTGGACGAGCACCACGCTGTACGCAATGCCGTGGGCGTATTCGACCTCTCCCACATGGGTGAGGTTCGCGTGACCGGCCCGCAGGCGGCGGAGTTCCTGGACCACGCGCTGATTTCCAAGCTGTCGGCAGTGAAGGTCGGCAAGGCGAAGTACTCGATGATCTGCACCGAATCCGGCGGCATCATCGACGACCTGATCACCTACCGCCTGGGCGAGAACGAGTTCCTGATCGTGCCGAACGCGGGCAACGTGGACAACGTGGTTTCCGCACTGCAGGGCCGCACCGAAGGCTTTGACGTGGAGGTTAACAACGAGTCTGACGAGACCTCAATGATCGCCGTGCAGGGGCCCAAGGCCGCGCAGGCGATGCTGGAGATCGTGGAGAACGTCGTGGATGCACCCGAGGCATCCGGCGCGGGCGAGACCGTTGCCGAGGCTATCGAGGGGCTGGGCTACTACGCTGCGTTCAAGGGTGTTGCTGCAGGTCAGCCCGTTTTGGTGGCGCGCACCGGCTACACCGGCGAGGACGGCTTCGAGCTGATCGTGGCTAACGATGGTGCGGAGACCGTGTGGACCAAGGCTATGGACCAGGCTGCGCAGTTGGGTGGCCTGCCGTGTGGCCTGGCCTGCCGCGACACTCTGCGCCTGGAGGCCGGCATGCCGCTGTACGGCAACGAGCTGTCGCTGAAGCTCACCCCGGTAGACGCTGGTCTGGGCATTCTTGCGGCGACGAAGTCGAAGGACTCTTTCGTTGGTCGTGACGCCATCGTCTCCGCCAAGGAAAAGGGGACCCAGCAGGTGCTTATCGGGCTGGCGGGCGAAGGCCGCCGCGCTGCCCGTGGGGGGTACGAGGTGTTCGCAGGAGAGGGCGAGAAGGCCATCGGTGCCGTGACCTCCGGTGCGTTGTCGCCGACGCTGGGCCACCCGGTGGCGCTGGCGTACGTTGCGAAGTCCGCAGTGTCCTCCGGCGCGGCCGCCGAAGATGCGACCGTGGAGGTAGATATCCGCGGCAAGCGCTTCGAATACAAGGTCGTAGCGCTGCCCTTTTACTCCCGCGAGAAGTAACAGCCAGCGTCTCGAGCAATAGTGGTTCGCACATCTGAAGCAGCTAGCACCGGCAGCTTCAGGTGACCGTTGCGGATCGTGTGACAGCGTGGAGGACGGTGGGCTTTCTCAACCCGACTTCTTTAGACGGTGCCGGCCTCTTCAGCGTCGTAGCGTTGCTGGGCGGCTTCGATAGCGCCCATGTTGTTTTCGGCCCAGGAACGCAAGGCCATGATAGGGGTTACCAATGACTCACCAAGGGGAGTAAGGCGGTAATCCACCCGTGGGGGAATGGAGGCGGTGACTTCTCGCAGAGCAAGTCCATCGCGTTCGAGGTTGCGCAGAGTTTGCGTTAGCATCTTCTCGCTGATCCCCGCGATCTCTTCCCTGATCTGGGAATACCGCAAAGTGCGACCGCTCAAGGTGATGAGCACGAGAGTTACCCATTTACTACCGATCTTGTCCAAAAGTTTGCGGCTGGGGCAGTCTTTCATGAATATGTTGTATTCAATTTTGCGGTTCTTTCGGCGCTGAGAAGCACTCTGGGTGGCCATTGGGGGATCCTCCGGAGATTGTCTTCAGGCCATTTGAGTGGCGTGAACAGGAAACTTACTAGCGGGTGCGGACCCGACTTTGAAGTAAGTACTTACCAAAAGAGAGTAGCAATCATATGGTGAGTTTGTCCGCCGCGAAGAAATTCGACTGTATAGGTCGGTTTCGTTTTTCGAGATGGCGTGTGCCGATTCGTGTGCGCACGTGGCGTGTGTACACCCCGCTATAGAAAGGAAATTCCCCATGAAGGCAATCATCTCTGTCCCAAGCACCCCTGAACCACAGCTGGTCGACCGTGATATTCCACACCCTGCACAGAACGAGATACTCGTTCAGGTTTTCGCCTCCACCGTCAATCCTGTCGATGCGTTGTCCCCATCTGCAGACGGCAGGGCGGCATTTGGTCTTCAGGGTGATTTCGGATTGGGCTGGGAATTTTCCGGAGTAGTTGCCGAGTCCACACACTCTTCGATTCTCCCGGGTTCCAAAGTCATCGGCTTAACTCCCAATATTGGTAGCCCGCTGGCTGCGCATTCCCAGTACATCAACGTCAACGCGGACCAGCTAGCCCTGATGCCGGACAACATTTCTTTCGTCGACGCAGCAACGATCCCACTCAATGGCCTCACGGCTTTGCAGTTTTTGGAATTGCTGGATGAGCCAGCAGGCCGGGATCTCCTCATCACCGGTGCAGCGGGCGCCGTTGGCGGTTACGCTCTCGAGCTGGCTAAGGCCTCGGGAAAGTGGGGTCGCGTTTACGGCCTAGCTAGGGAAGAAGACCGTCAGTTCGTGGAAAAGCGCGGTGCGCACCTTGTCACTTCTCTCGAGCACCTCATAAGTAGTGGCTTTCAGGTAGGTGCGGTGCTCGATGCTGCCACTATCCCCGATGTGGTCCTGCCGGTTATTGCGGATAACGGCAACTACGTTGGCGTGCTACCTGCTTTCCCGGTGGATGCACCGCGCGCAATCACTTCGCGATCCGTCCACGTCCACTCCGACCCCGATGCGCTCGCGCATCTGGTGGACCTCGTTAACGACGGGGCATTGATTCCACGCGTGGATCGTACCTACGACGCTGAACTGGAATACCTACGGGCATGGGAGCGACTGGCAACTCCAGGTATCCGTGGCCGCCAGGTGCTCGTGTGGAGGTAACTACTGGGGCACGGGTGCAAAAACTAGGGTGGCATTGCCACCCTAGAGTGGCTTAGAGCTCGCGTCATTCGTGTAAGGTACCCAGGTGAGTCAAAGTTTTCTGACTAGGCGCTCGGCCGTCGCAGCTGGCCTCTGACCAGCGGATTCAACCGAGTGCCCACCTGCGAAGCTAACTACGCTAAGGAGCCAACACACATGTTCGCACTGCCAACCGATTTCCTGTACTCCGAGGAGCACGAGTGGGTTAACACCTCCGCCGTGGTGGAGGGAGAGACCGTGCGCGTGGGTATTACCCACATCGCTGCTGAGGCACTGGGCGACATCGTGTTCGTCGAGCTGCCGGAGGTTGGCTCCGAGGTCGAGGCCGGCGAGGCTTTCGGCGAGGTTGAGTCCACCAAGTCCGTTTCCGACATCTACGCACCGGTCTCCGGCGAGATCGTGGCCGTGAACGAGGAGCTGGAGGACAACGCTGGGCTGGTCAACGAGGACCCCTACGGCGAGGGCTGGCTGTACGAGGTCAAGGTGACCGAAGCTGGCGAGCTGATGGACGCTGAGGCTTACCTGGCGGCTAACGAGTAATACAAGACCCTATGGTCGGTTCCATGCTCGCGTTAATTCTCGGCTTGGCCCTGTTGGGCCTTGCCGTGTGGTTACTGCTGCGCGCAAAAGATCGCGACGCGGCCAACGGAACCGACGAGTATGGCGGGGGGAACGCTGACGGAGCCGCGGACTGGTCCTCGGATGAGGACTACGAGTGGTCTGAATCGGAGGAGGACGGCGAGTGGTCCGAGGCGGACGACGAAGAATGGTCCGCAGGATGGGATGGCCCGCAGTTCGACTCGTGGTCCGGGGATGATTATGAGTCCGGCGAAGACTCCGACTACGAGGATGACGCGGACGAGTACCAGGCCGATAGTGCAGGCGATGGACTAGGTGAAAGCCCCGCAGAGGATTGGGCAGAGGAACCATCGGAGGATTGGCCCGACGATGAGCCTGCAGAGGGGGAGGAAAGCGCCGTTACCCCCACGCCTGCGGCTGCGCCTGCGTCCGGGCCCGCGTCAGCAATGGCGGCTTTCGGTTTTCCCCGCAGGCGGCGTCGCCAGTGGGCGGCCGACAACGGCTTCGAGTACACGAAGGAAGACAGCGAAGTCGCGCGCGACTGGCCCATCACCGTCCTGGGGGATCAGCGGCGCGGGGTGCCGACGCTGCGCGAGGTTGTCAGCGGCTTCGTCGACGGGCACCAGGTGCACATCGGAGACGTGGGATCATCCACTCTGATGGCCATGCGCCGAGTGGAAGAATCACCAGTTCAAGTACTGTATTCCGTCGATGCTGCCCAGCCCGCTGGCATGCGCCGCACCGACTTGCTGGACCAGCCTCCGTTCGCCGCGTACACCACCGACGTCCGCGCGCTGGACCGCATGCTGGACGCTCGCGTGGAGGACTCCCTGGCTGCGCTTTCGCAGGTCGCGCGCGACGTTGCGTGGGGACAGAACTGGACGGTCGTGCGGATCTCCCGCAAGCTCGACTTCCACGTGTGGCAGAAGATTCTGCCGCGGTTGCGCTCCCTGGTGGATGCAGCGATGGTGCTGCCCCCGGCGCAGACCAGCGCGCCGTTGGAGATGCTGTCTGCCGACCAGTTGCGTCCCCTGCCGGGCGGTCCGCTGCAGGTGTACACCGCCGACCCGGTGAACCAGGAGGAGATCGAGGAACAAGCCGCCGAGACCTGCTCCCGCCGCGCAGCACACCTGCGGGCCGTGCCCGATGACGCTGCCGATACTAATGCCGAAGGTAGCGACGGCACAGCCTCTGCCGCCGCAGAGTTCAACCCCGCGCAAGACAACACTGTCCGCACCGAAGAAGCCGCCGCGCACGCGGAAGTGCCGAACCTGGAGCGGCCCGACATCACCCGCCCCGCCGAGCCGGTGACCTTCCCCTCTCGCACGCACACACGCTGGGAAGGCGGAGACCCGGATAGCTTCGAAAGCTTCGCCGTGGGGGACTACGACGACCCCGCGGAGGATGACGACCTCCACGCGGGACGGCGACGTCGCCGCGACGGAGGCATCCCGCGCCTGGGCGAGGATCCCGAGCACATGAGCTCGCACAACTCGCAATATGCGCAGGTCATCCGCGTCGAGGTGGAAGAGGCCACTATTTTCGAGGAGTTTGAGGAGACCAAGTCCACTGCAGTGCGCCTGTCTCCTGTGACGCAGCGTCGGCGGAGCGGTGGGCGTCATCGCGCGCCAGAGGCACGCCACGGCCGCCCTGAACCCATCGAACCGATCGAGTACGAAACCGTCGACGGCGAGGTCGTCGAAGACGACCAGCAATAACAAAAGGAGCAACCGCAATGATCGATGAAGCCAAGAAGCAGCGCCTCGCCGAGCTCGTCAAGGAGCTGGCAGTGGTGCACGGGCGCGTGACCCTGTCCTCCGGCAAGGAGGCCGACTACTACGTCGACCTGCGCCGCGCGACCCTGCACCACGAGGCATCTCCGCTGATTGGCGAGCTGCTGCGCGAGCTGACCTCCGACTGGGACTACGCGCACGTCGGCGGACTGACCCTGGGCGCGGACCCGGTGGCGACGGCGACCATGCACGCGGAGTCGGCTGGCGCTGGCGAGGCTGCCGGGCGCACCATCGACGCCTTCGTCGTGCGCAAGGAAGCCAAGAAGCACGGCATGCAGCGCCGCATCGAAGGCCCGGACATTGAGGGCAAGCGGGTGCTTATCGTCGAGGACACGACCACCACGGGCAACTCCCCGCTGACTGCTGTCGCTGCCGCTCGCGAGGCTGGTGCAACCGTCGTTGGCGTGGCCACCGTCGTGGATCGCGCGACTGGCGCTAAGGATGCTATTGAGGCCGAGGGAGTCGAGTACCGCTCGCTGCTGGGCCTGTCCGACCTGGGGCTTTCCTAGGTATTTTTGATGACGCCCACCTCCCCCGAATCACACGATAAACCCGGACCGACGGAGTGGCTGGAGCACCCCCGAGGGGTGCGCAGCTGGGAAGAAGAACACCCCGACCAGCCCCGCCCGACGGATCCGCGCTTCGACCCCGAGCTGCTGGATGCCGGGGATACGCGCAACGTGGTGGATGCTTACCGGTACTGGAAGCAGTCCGCGATCATTGCGGATATTGATACCCGTCGGCATGCGCTGCACATTGCCATTGAGAACTTCGAAAACGACTCGAACATTGGCACCGTCGTGCGCACTGCGAATGCCTTCGCGGTGGATACCGTGCACATTGTTGGGCGGCGGCGTTGGAACCGGCGCGGGGCGATGGTTACCGACCGCTACCAGCACTTACAGCACCATGCGACGGTAGGGGAAGTGCTGGAGTTCGCCGCCCGGAAAGGGCTAGTTGTGGTGGCGGTGGATAACACCCCGGGGTGCGTGCCGCTGGAAACCGCGGAGCTGCCGGAGCGGTGCCTGCTGCTGTTTGGCCAGGAGGGGCCGGGAGTGACCCAGGAGGCGCAGGATGCTGCGCGGATGACGGTCTCTATTGCTCAGTTTGGTTCGACGCGGTCCATTAACGCTGGTGTGGCGGCGGGGATTGCGATGCATGCGTGGATCCGCCAGCACGCGGACCTGTCCCAGGCCTGGTAGTTGGGGATGCCCCAGGCCTGGTAGTTGAGGTGTCCCCAGGCCTGGAGGGTGGGGATGTCATGGGCCTGGCAGGTGGGGGCTCGGTTTTGCTGCTCTGCGGGCTGTGTTTCCCTTAAGTGTCGGAAAAGTGGTAATTCGTGAAATCGGGGACTGAGCTCCGAGCTACAAAAACGCTCTGAACTGCAAGTTTACATAAATGGAAATTATCTGCATTAACAAATTGCAAGTTTTGCGACATTTGACTGCTGGGCGGCGGGATTCCGGGGGAGGGCTAGACTGTTCTGCAGAGCGCTACAACCGAGTGAGGTGTGCAGAGTGTTTAATCTTCCCGGCAAAAAGAAGCAGGGTAGCAAGTCGTCGCAGGTAGGAGACATTTCTGTGGCGCCGCAGGAATCTGCGGAGGGGGTGGCTGAGCGGGCTGAGTCTGCCGGACGGGCCGGGCAAGCTGAGGTCGCCGAAGCCTCGCCAGCCGAAGCCCCCAACCCCAACCAGGAGCTCATCGAACGCTGGGACCACCGCGCGGACCTTGCCTACCAGGCTGTTTACGAGCGCCACGCCAGCCGCCTCTGGGGCATCCCACGCACCACGCTGGGAGTTATCGCCTGGCCGCCGACCACTCGCGACCGCATGTTCGTCCGCTGGCACTACTGGTGGCAAGCCCATTACATCGACAACCTCATCGATGCCGCCATCCGCCGCCCCACCCACTCCCGGATTTTCGCCATCCGCCGGCACCTCCGCGCCATGCGCATCCGCAACCTTCGCCCCCTGACCGCCAACCACTACTACGACGACAAAGCGTGGCTGGCCCTGGCTCTGCAGCGGGTGGCAAACACTCCGAAGATCCAAACAAAACTCGGCACGCCCCGCGAGCTGGAACCCCTGGTGGAGAACATTTTCGAGGGCGTGGATAGCCTCACAGGCGTGTTGCCGTGGCGCACGCAGGAGACTTTCTACAACGTCCCCACCAACGGCCCCGCCGCCATCCTGGCCGCCCGCAATGGCGATATAGAGACGGCGGAGCGCCTGATCAACTGGACCTTCGACAACCTCATCAACGAAGACGGCCTGGTCATGGACGGTATCCACATGCGGATGGCCGGCCCGGAGCCCGTCACGGCGGTGCATCCTTATTGCCAGGGCGTGATGCTCGGCGCATGCGTGGAGCTCGCCCTCGCGCGCAGGCGTGCGGCTGGGGTGGAGGACCGCACGGTTTCAGACGTGGGCGTCAAAGAAATAACCCGCATCCATGGCCTGCTCCGCGCGATCGAGGTGCACCTTGCCGACCGCGACGGTGCGCTCAATGCTCGCACTGCGGGTGGTGACGGCGGACTATTTAATGGCATTCTTGCGCGCTATCTTTCGCTTGTTGTTGAGTGCTTGCCGACGCCAGGTCGGCACGGCACGGAGGCTGTGGCCATAGCTCGGCGGATTGTGTTGGCGACAGCCGAACAGGTGTGGCGCTTCCGGTTGGAGGTTGATGGGCTGCCTGTCTTCTCTGCCGATTGGTCTAAGGATGCGACGATGCCGCAGGCCGGTGGTTTGGTTGGCGCGACGATTGCGGGGGCGGTGGCGAGCTCCGATATTGCGGAGCGGGATCTGTCCGTGCAGCTTTCCGGGTGGATGCTGATGGAGGCGGCGGCGCGCACCATCGCGGCGGAGTAACGGCGCGACAGTAGCAGTGGTGGGCGAGTAGCGAGAGACGGGTAGACGAGCGGCCGCGGGCAGCGTGCAGCGAGGGTGCGTGGGCATAAGGGGGAGTGCTGGGCGGAGTAACTGCACGGCGTTGAATTTGTGGGCATAATTGTGGGCGGAGACTTACCTGCCCTATTCCAAGGAATTGAAGGAGCATCGAAATGCCTATTGCAACCCCCGACGTCTACCGCGACATGCTGGATAATGCGAAGGAGAACGGCTTCGCATACCCCGCGATTAACTGCACCTCTTCCGAGACCATCAATGCTGCTCTGAAGGGCTTTGCGGATGCGGAGTCCGACGGCATCATCCAGTTCTCCACCGGTGGTGCCCAGTTCGGTTCCGGCCTGGCCGTGAAGAACATGGTTGCAGGTGCGGAGGCCCTGGCTGCGTTTGCTCACCAGGCTGCTAAGCACTACGGCGTGAACGTTGCTCTGCACACCGACCACTGCCAGAAGGAAGTTCTGGACGAGTACGTTCGCCCGCTGATGGAGATCTCCCGCAAGCGCGTGGAGGCCGGCGAGAACCCGCTGTTCCAGTCCCACATGTGGGACGGCTCCGCTATCCCGATCGACGAGAACCTGGAGATCGCTAAGGATCTGCTGGCTGACGCTCAGAAGGCCAACATCATCCTCGAGGTGGAGATCGGCGTTGTCGGTGGCGAGGAAGACGGCGTGGAGGCCAAGGCCGGCGCTAACCTGTACACCACCGAAGAGGATTTCGAGAAGACCGTTGATGCTCTGGGCACTGGCGAGCACGGCCGCTACCTGCTGGCCGCTACCTTCGGCAATGTTCACGGCGTGTACAAGCCGGGCAACGTGAAGCTGCGCCCGGAGGTTCTGGACATGGGCCAGAAGGTTGCGGAGAAGAAGCTGGGGCTTTCTGAGGGCTCCAACCCGTTCGACTTCGTCTTCCACGGTGGCTCCGGCTCCGAGAAGGAGAAGATCGAGGAGGCCCTGCGTTACGGCGTGATCAAGATGAACGTGGATACGGACACCCAGTACGCCTTCACCAACCCGGTTGCCCGCCACATGTTCACCAACTTCGACGGTGTGCTGAAGATCGACGGCGAGGTCGGCAACAAGAAGGTTTACGACCCGCGCTCCTACCTGAAGAAGGCTGAGGAGGCCATGTCCGTCCGCGTGGTGGAGGCCTGCAACGACCTGCACTCCGCTGGCACTTCCGTCGCCAAGTAGGTTCCGCTAGCACGATGGCAGAACAGATTCGTCACAGTCGAGACCTCTTCGGCGCGGAGCACCCGGAGGTGCGCCTGCCGCAGGAGCTGGCAAGCTCCATTCCGGCGGAGGGTGCTGCCGATGCCGGTGCGGCGCAGTCGCGCGAGTCGCTGGAGGCCGCGGTCTCGGAGAACCTGAAGGATTCCGGCGCATGGGCTGCCCTGGCCGAGGTGCTGTTGGCCGAAGGCCAGCCCGTGCAGGCCTACGCCTGCGCCCGCACCGGCTACCACCGTGGCCTGGACGCTCTGCGTGGAAACGGTTGGCGCGGAACCGGCCCGGTCCCGTGGAGCCACGAGCCGAACCAGGGTGTGCTGCGCGCCATCGGTGCGCTGGTGCAGACCGCCCGCGCCCTCGGCGAGGACGACGAGGTCGTGCGCTGCCTGAACCTGCTGCACGACTGCGACCCGGCGGCAGCCCCAGCCCTGGGGCTGGACGGCTCCGGCAAGAAGGCCGAGTCCAAGCCAATCACCGAACCCGGCGCCACCCCGTCCGCCGAGAGCTAACCCGTGCCTGAACGGAAATGAACAAACGCCGTTCTTTCTCTCTGCCGGCCCCCAGCCGCGGGGTGAACCGGAACCTTTTTATCGCCACGTTGGTCGTGGCGATCTTCTGGATGTCCAGCATCCTCTGGCCGGCAAACCCCACGGCCGGCTGGCCTTTCGTGGCCGAAATGCAGGCCAGTGCGTGGGTCGCCGGTGTGCTCGCCGCGGCGGGTATCGGCATCCTCCGCTCGGTACGCCGCGCGGCGCTATGCGCGGTACTGGCCCTGCTGGCGGTCTTGATCGTCCCGCGCGTACCGGCGCCCAATTTTTCGGACGCCACCAACCCCACCCGCGTATTCTCCCTGAACACTTACTGGGGCAAGGCCGACGATAAGCGGATCGCCCGCGCGATCGACGAGCTCAAACCGGATGTGGTCTTCCTCCTGGAGACGAACGCGGAGGAAGTCGCCAGCGTGGCGGACAAGACCGGCTATCTTCCTATGACCCAGCCACGACCAGGCAACGATCGGGCGGATAATGTAGTGGCGCTCGTGTCGGCGTCATATAAAGAAAAAACAGGGGCACACGGCAACATGGTCCGTGGGCTCACTCGCTTCCAGACCCCGCGTGTGAATGCGCCGCTGGGCGGCAACCGTGAGTTCGTGGGTGTGCATGCGGTGGCGCCGGCGAAGGACGACCGCCCGGCGTGGGAGCGTGACCTGGCGAACCTCAGCGAATGGGCGAATTCCCGGCGCCACCTGGTGCTGGCCGGGGACTTCAACGCAACACGCAGCCACCCGCGCTACCGCGACTTCGAGCTCAGCGACTGCACAGGGCACCTGGCGCATACTCCAACGTGGCCGGCGGTGTTCCCGGTGATTCGGCTGGACCACATCATGACCACTGGCGAGTGCCTGGGTGGTGGCACGAAGCGGATTCTAGGGACTGACCATCTGGCGGTGTGGGCGGACGTAACCACCTAAACTGGCGGGCATGGCAGAACCACAACCGCGGCCCCGGACCGCTAAAGAAATGTGGGGCGAGCCGGCCAACCGCCTGCGTCCCGGAGTGCGCGCCGCAGCCCGAAACCTGCGCCGCATCGCGCCGGTGCAGGGTGCGATCCGTGTGCGGGAGGGGGTCGTCTTTGCCATCCAGTGCGCCATCGGTGCGGGGCTGGCGCTGCTCATCGCGGAACAGATTTTCGATCACAAGCAGGCCTTCTTTGCGCCCATCGCGGCGGTGCTGAGCCTGGGTGTGAGCGCCGGAAAGCGCTTGCGGCGTGGCTTCGAGCTGGTGCTGGGCGCTTCTGTGGGCGTGGGCATCGGCGACCTGGTGATCAGCAACATCGGTAGCGGTTATTGGCAGGTCTCCGTAGTGGTGCTGTTCGCCATCCTGGTGGCGACGTTCGTGGATAAGTCGGTATCGGTGGCTTTCCAGGCCGCCAGTTCCGCGGTGCTGGTGGCGACGATCCTGCCGCCGGGGTCTTCTGGTTCGTGGGACCGTATGATCGACGCGCTGATCGGTGGTGTGATCGGCATTTTGGTGCTGGCGCTGGTGCCGAACTCCCCGCTGCGCCCGGCTAGGCGGGAGGTCTCCACGCTGATCTCGAAGGCTTCGCTGGTGCTGGACGATGTGGCGCAGGGGATGGAGGAGCGCGACGCGGCGAAAATCACCAAGGCCCTGGAGATCGCCCGCGGCACTCAGACCTACGTGAATGCCCTGCTGACGAACGTGGGCGGCGGGTCGGAGGTCGTGGCTGTCTCGCCGATTTATTGGACGGCCCGGCGGCATGCGAAGTCGATGAACCGCATCCTGGTGCCTGTGGATAACGTGATGCGCAATACGCGCGTGCTGGCGCGGCGGGCGGAGATCATGATGCTGGATGAGATCGAGCCGCCGGAGGAAATGACCGAGTTGATGCGCGGGATCTCTAATGAGCTGGGACAGCTGGGCGCATTGTTCGCCGAGGGTGGTACGCGCGGTACCCGTGATGAGGCGGTGGAGATCCCGGAGATCGTCCGCGCCCTGCAAAAACTCGCCGCGGAGGCGGACCTGGCCATCGCGGATGGTACGGGCTTGTCGGGCACGGTGGTGTTGGCGCAGTGCCGCTCGATTATTGTTGACGCCCTGCAGGTCTGCGGCTATTCGCGTGAGTCGGCTATGGCGTTTCTGCGGCCGACGGTGGATAGGCCATGGCAGCCGCCAGAGGTGTGGGACGACCTGGAGGAATAGGCGGGGGCTACGAGTGGAACTCTAAGAGAGCCGATAGTAGATTCTTAAAGAAGTTGGGGGATTGTTCCCCGCAACGACTTAACGTCGTCTCGCTCTACTTTGAGGTATCTCTTATGATGTTTCTCCGCTCCCGCTGCACCATGACTGCTGTTGCGGCTGCCGCCAGCCTGGTACTGACCGCCACGGCTGTCCCTAACTCCCCGTTCTCCCCGGTAGCTGCGCAGGCCGCCACGGCTAACAAGACGCAGGATACGAACCTGCCGCTGAAATGTACCCTGTTCGCTGCGGGTGGTCCCAAGAATAAGATCCCGTTTGTTGGACGTGGTTTCATGGAGAATCGGGATTTCACGGGAAATTTTCACGTGACGATGCCTGGGCAAGTAGAAGTCGGTGAGGTTTTTGAAGCTAGCGTAAGCATGGATTCGCTTTCCGCCTCGCATTCACTGTTGCGACAGTTGGGCGGTAGCCCCAGTTTCGAAGAAGGTAGCGCGGCCAATAAAGTGCGTTTCGCAGTGAAGGGCGATGTTGATCTGGTCGAATCCAACCCGCCCGCCACGCTAAAGAATGGTGTTCTAACCGTTGAAAAGATGATGCAGCCGAGTAAGTCGGGAGACACGGTAACGATTGCTTTCGCGCCTCTAAAGCTGAAGTTCAAAGCGAAGAAGGCTGGGTTGGTTGAGATCCAGACCCCAGAGGCTTATAAGACACCGGATAGTCATGGTGGTGTCAGGAACAACAACATGTTCCATGGGGAGGGGATTGCAGGCACTGTTTTTGGAAAAACTCCAGGCTTGCGAGTGACTTGTTTGACTGATCGTTTTACGCCGCTGGGTGCGACCCAGGTAGGTAAAGATGCTGAGTTCAATGAGCCTAAATACTCCCCCATTGAAGTGAAGCAGCAGGATACTGCTACCTCGAAGAACACCGCGCAGGCGCCGGAAGGTACCACCTACGCTAAGGGCGCCAACGCTCCGGAGTGGGCGACTGTCGGTCAGGACGGCACCGTCACCGTCAAGCCAAGCCTAGACGTGAAGCCTGGCGACTACACTGTCCCGGTCGTTGTCACCTACCCGGATTCTTCCGCCGATAACACCGTGGTGAATGTGAAGGTCACCGTGAAGCCGAAGAGCGAACTGCACACCCCGAAGTACACGGATGTGACGGTGGTTCAGGACAAGGAGGAAATCTCCGCTAAGCCATCCGATGCTGGAGAGGGCTCCACCTTCGCTGCCGGTGAAGGCGCGCCGACCTGGGCGACCGTCAACGCTGACGGCACGGTTACCGTCAAGCCCGGCACGGACGTGAAGCCGGGCGAGTACTCCGTTCCGGTCAAGGTGACCTATTCCGACAAGTCCGTCGGCAACGCAACGCTGACGGTCCACGTTAAGCCCAAGCCTGCTAACGAGGTGTACGACCCGAAGTATACCGACATTAAGGTAAAGCAGGGGGATGAGGAAACCGCTGCGGCTCCGAAGGATGTCGCCGATGGCACTAAGTTCGCCCCTGGTGAAGGCGTGCCGGAGTGGATCACCGTCAACGAAAACGGCACCATTGAGGCGAAGCCCACCCTGGAGACCGAGGTCAAGGAGTACACCGTCCCGGTCACCGTGACCTACCCGGATGGGACCTCCGACAAGACTGAGCTGAAGGTGGAAGTCACCAAGAAGCCGGACAACGAGATCCACAATCCGCAGTACGACGACGTGACCGTCAAGCAGTTGGATACCGAGACCGTGGCAGCTCCGAAGGACGTTGCTCAGGGAGCGAAGTTCGCTCTCGGCGACAATGCGCCGGACTGGGCATCCGTCGCAGAGGACGGCACCGTTACCGTGAACCCGGGGCTGGATGTGCATGAAGGTGATTACACCGTCCCGGTTGTCGTGAGCTACCCGGACAACTCCGCCGATAACACCGTGGTTAATGTCCACGTGAAGGTGAAGCCCGCCAACGAGCTGCACGATCCGAAGTACACCGATACTTCCGTCGAGCAGAAGAGCACTGCTACCGTTGCTGCACCGGAAGACATGCCAGACGGTACGAAGTTCGCCGCTGGTGAGGGCGTTCCGGAGTGGATCACCGTCAACGAAAACGGCACCATTGAAGCGAAGCCCACCCTGGAGACCGAGGTCAAGGAGTACACCGTCCCGGTCGTCGTGACCTACCCGGATAACTCCACCGATGAGACGTCGGCGAAGGTGAACGTAACCAAGAAGCCGGACAACGAGATCTACTCCCCGGAGCTTGGCAGCATCACGGTGAAGGCCAACCGCACTGCCAAGACCCCGGCTATTGAGGGACTGCCGGCTGACACGAAGTTTGCCCTTGCAGACGGTGCACCTAACTGGGCAACTATCGACGACAAGGGTGTTGTGCAGCTAAACCCGAGTGGTGACGTTGCGCCGCAGGATTACGACGTTCCAGTCACCATCACTTACCCCGATGGCACCAAGGACACCGCCATCCTGAAGGTCACCGTCACAGAGCGTGACATTGCCGAGGTACACGATCCGGCCTACGAGCCGATCGAGGTTGTACAGACCGAAACCGGCACTGTCACTGCGCCGACGGACAGCACTGCTGATGCGGAATACTCCCTGGGCGCGGGTGCTCCGAAGTGGGCCACGCTGAACAAGGATGGCAGCATCGAGGTCAACCCGGATCTGAACGTAGAACCGGGCGAGTATAAGCTCCCCGTCACTGTCGTTTACAAGGACAACTCCTCCGACCGCACCACCGCCGTGGTGACCGTCACCAGGAAGCCTGACAACGAGCGACACGATCCGACCTACTCGGACGTGACCGTGAAGCAGGGTGACGAAGTGACTGCTCCGGCTCCGACCGATGTGGCTGAGGGTGCGACCTTCGAAGCTGGCGAGGGCGTGCCGGACTGGGTGACCGTCAACCCGGATGGCACCGTCATCGCTAAGCCGGGCCTGGAGGTTGAGGCCAAGGAGTACACGGTTCCGGTGAAGGTGACCTACCAGGATAAGACGGGCGACGACACGACGGTGAACATCACCGTGACCGTCAAGCCGACCAACGAGCTGCACGATCCGACTTACGCGGATGTGACTGTGAAGCAGGGCGACGAGGAGACCGCTCCGGCTCCGACCGATGTGGCTGAGGGTGCGAAGTTTGCTGCTGGCGAGGGCGCTCCAGAGTGGGCGACCGTTAACGAGGACGGCTTCGTAACCGTGAAGCCGGGCCTGGAAGTGGCTGGCGGTAAGTACACCGTTCCGGTGAAGGTCACCTACCCGGATAACTCGGCTGACGACACGACCGTGAACGTCACCGTGACCGTGAAGCCCGCTAACGAAATCCACGATCCGACCTACTCGGATGTGACTGTGAAGCAGGGCGACGAAGTGACTGCTCCGGCTCCGACCGATGTGGCTGAGGGTGCGACCTTCGAGGCTGGCGAGGGCGTACCGTCGTGGATCACCGTCAACCCGGACGGCACCGTCACCGCCAAGCCGGGCTTGGAGATTGAGGCCAAGGAGTACACCGTTCCGGTGAAGGTCTCCTATGAGGACGGTTCCGGTGACGACACGACCGTGAACATCACCGTCACCGTGAAGCCTGCCAACGAGATCTACGACCCCTCCTTTGAAGGCGTGTCCGTGAAGCCGGGCGAAACCGTCACCTCCAAGGTTCCGGGTGATACCGGCGAAGGTGCTAAGTTCACCGCTGGTGAGGGTGCACCTGAGTGGGGCACCGTCAACCCGGACGGCACCGTGACCCTGAAGCCGGGCAAGGACGTCAAGCCGGGTGAATACAACATTCCGGTCGTAGTCACCTACCCGGATGGGTCGACCTCCACCGTGGAGCTGAAGGTGAGCGTAGAAAAGCAGGACAAACCGAGCGGAAGCTCCGGGTCCAGCAACGGCTCCAGCAGCATCACCGGTTCCAGCCCATTCGGTACGTTCCTCGCCGCCCTGTTCGGGACGATTGCCATCGGCGCCAGCCTGTTCGGCCTGTACAACTGGGCCCGCGAGCACGGCTACGTCCGTTAACTGCGGGCGCGCTTAGTTGCGTACGAACTGCCCATCCCGTAGGTGGCGGTAAAACGTCACAGATTTCAGCGGGCGGGGATGGCGCACCCCATCACGGGTGACCGCCAGATCCACCCCACCGGCCTGTAAGGCCCGCCCCCGCAGGACCGTCGGAGAGACGCTACTGCGGGGCTTCTTCATGCGCCCAAACCAACCCTTGCGGGGCAAGGGCGGACGCTGCACCGCAGCCAACCCCGGAGCATCCGGCGTGGGAACCAATCGCACGCCATTATTGAAATCGCTGGTACCGGCCTTGTTCTGCTCATACAGGACCTCGGAATCGACGATCACCTCGCCAATCATCTCCGCCGCATCCTCGGACTCGCCTGCCGGCCCAGTGACCTCCGCCGCTCCCAACGTCACCACGCCGTGGTCGTCGCGGATCACCGGAGTCGGCACAGCCGGGGAAGCCAGCGCGAAGGTGAGGTGCTCGGCGGGGGAGAAGGTGGCGTCCAGACCCCACGAAAGAGCAACCGCCGAAGAACCAGAGGGGATAAATCCAACCTCGACCCACAGGGCATCAATGCGCATCAACTTGGAAACCACGGCGGCCAGGGCAGCATCGCTACCCTGCACGATCACGCGCACACGCTCGCTGACCTCGTGTGGAT
The DNA here is from genome assembly GCF_039907245.1 of Corynebacterium sp. c24Ua_83. Lineage (NCBI taxonomy): Bacteria > Bacillati > Actinomycetota > Actinomycetes > Mycobacteriales > Corynebacteriaceae > Corynebacterium > Corynebacterium sp. c24Ua_83. Next base: position 91,389 of record NZ_JASBOI010000007.1, read on the forward strand.
CCGGCTGCGGGGCGCCCAAGTGGGGAGCGTCGGGGCGCTGCATCATCTCCTCCAAAGACGGGGTGGAACCCACCACGAACCGCTCCAGATCATCCAGGAAACGCAGCTCCTTGCGCTTCGGCACGGCGGACAGATCGAGGCGCTCCACGGTCTCGCCCGGCAACACGGGATCGCGCAGCCGATCGCTGGCGGGAACATCGCAACGCAACATAAACAACATAGAAACCCACCATAGCTGTGCCACAAGCACCGGCGAGGTACTAGAATGGAGAAACGTCTAGGTGCCCCGCCCGATCTCTACTTAAGTTACAGCAGCGAAAGCAGACGCAGCAGATGCTTGGAGCGGGGCTACACCCATGAGTACAGAAGTACCAACGCAGAGGACGTGTTTTAGTTTCCATGGCAGCGATCATCGTCGTAGGCGCCCAGTGGGGCGACGAAGGTAAGGGCAAAGCTACCGACATTCTGGGCGGGAAGGTCGACTACGTCGTCAAGCCCAACGGTGGCAACAACGCCGGCCACACCGTCGTCGTCGGCGGCGAAAAGTACGAACTCAAGCTGCTGCCCGCAGGTGTACTTTCCGAAAACGCCACGCCCATCATCGGCAACGGTTGCGTGGTGAACCTGGAGGCACTGTTCGAGGAGATTGACGGGCTGGAGGCTCGCGGTGCAAACGCCTCCCGCCTGCGCGTTTCCGCCAACGCGCAGCTGGTGGCGCCCTACCACGTGGCCATCGACCGCGTGGCCGAGCGCTTCCTGGGCAAGCGCGCCATCGGCACCACCGGCCGCGGCATCGGCCCGACCTACGCCGATAAGGTCTCCCGCGTGGGCATCCGCGCCCAGGACCTGCTGGACGAATCCATCCTGCGCCAGAAGATCGAATCCGCACTGGACCAGAAGAACCAGATCCTCGTGAAGATCTACAATCGCCGCGCCGTGGACGTGGACGAGGTTGTGGACTACTTCCTCTCCTACGCCGATCGCCTCAAACCGATGCTGATCGATGCGACGACGGAGCTGAACCAAGCTCTTGACGCCGGTAAGTCTGTGCTGATGGAGGGCGGCCAGGCCACGATGCTAGACGTGGACCACGGCACGTATCCCTTCGTGACCTCCTCTAACCCCACCACCGGCGGCGCGTGCGTCGGTACGGGCATTGGGCCGACGCGCATTACCGCATCGCTGGGCATCATCAAGGCCTACACCACCCGCGTGGGTGCCGGTCCGTTCCCGACGGAGCTGTTCGACAAGTGGGGCGAGTTCCTGCAGACCACCGGCGGCGAAGTTGGTGTGAACACCGGGCGCAAGCGCCGCTGCGGCTGGTACGACTCCGTGATCGCCCGCTACGCCTCCCGCGTGAATGGCTTCACCGACTACTTCCTGACGAAGCTGGACGTGCTGACCGGCATCGGTGAGATCCCGATCTGCGTGGCCTACGACGTGGATGGTGTGCGCCACGACGAGATGCCGATGACGCAGACCGAGTTCCACCACGCCACTCCGATCTACGAGACCATGCCCGCGTGGGACGAGGACATCACCGATTGCAAGACCTTCGAGGAGCTGCCTGAGAAGGCGCAGGATTACGTCAAGCGCCTCGAGGAGCTGTCCGGCTGCCGGATCTCCTACATCGGCGTGGGCCCGGGCCGCGACCAGACGATCGTCATCAACGACGTCGCGGAGAGCTAGGTGTGATGTCCAGGGACGTTGTTGAGTCGGTCGAAGGGTACGCCGCCAATCGCAGAGTGGTGTCGGTGGTGGTTGTAGAAGTGGAGCCAGCCGGGCAGCGCCAGGCGTCGTTCGGCCTCTGAACCGTAAAACCTGGCATAGGCCCAGCCGTCCCCGAGCGTGCGGTGGAATCGCTCGATCTTCCCGTTCGTCTGCGGCCGGTAGGGGCGTGTCCGCTTGTGTCGGATGCCGAGCCGAGCGCAGAAGTCCCTCCATGCGTGGGATCTGTATGCCGACCCGTTGTCGGATAGGACTCGCTCGACGGTCACGCCTCGTTCGGCGAACCAGGCCACGGCGCGTTCGAGAACTCCCACCGCTGTGCTCGCCTGCTCATCCGACCAGATTTCTGCGTATGCGACGCGGGAGTGGTCGTCGATGACTGTGTGAACGAACGCCGTCCCGGTGCGCGGCTTGTGATCTTTTCCTCGTGGTAATCCCGGAGTCGCGAGCTTGTTCCGTGCGCCTTGCTGCCGACCTACGTAACGATGTCCACCGCCGTCGGGGATGTTGCCGAACTTCGTGACATCGACATGAATCAACGATCCCGGATGAGGATGCTCATATCGCCGCAATGGCTCGCCAGTGACACGATCGATATGCGAGAGGCGGTTCACGCGGCAACGGACGAGGACCGCGTGAACAGTCGACGTCGAGAGACCAAGTCGCGCAGCGATCTGGGCTGGCCCCAGTCGAAGCCGCCAGCGCAGGTTGATGATCTTCTTCTTGACATGCTCGGGCGTCCTGCCTGGGATCCGGTGCGGCTTGCTGGAGCGATCCTGCATCCCAAACTCACCCTCTTCCCGGTAGCGGCCTGCCCATTTCCGGGCAGTGATCGGGGAGACCATGAACATCTTGGGGTCGTTTGCGGGAGGGAGCGGAATCCTACGCTAAGGCTTTGGCCAGCGATATTCTCCGGTGAGATTGATGTGTTCCCATCCGAGCGGCGAAACATGGGCCAAGAGATCGGGCGATAGCAGCTTTCCATCGCGTTTCTGGTTTGCAACGACCTCGCCGAGCTTCATGGTGTTCCAGAAGATGATGATGGCGGCGAGCAGATTCATGCCGGCGATGCGGTAATGCTGGCCTTCGGCGGAACGGTCGCGGATTTCACCGCGGCGGTGGAAGCTGATTGCCCGCTTCAGCGCATGATGAGCTTCGCCTTTGTTGAGCCCGATCTGGGCACGCCGTTGGAGTTCGGCATCCAGAATCCAGTCGATCATGAACAGGGTGCGCTCGACGCGACCGACTTCCCGCAGGGCTGTCGCGAGCTCGTTCTGCCGCGGATAGGAGGCGAGTTTCCGCAGAATCTGGCTTGGCGCGACGGTCCCGGCAGCAATGGTGGCGGCGATGCGCAGGATGTCGGGCCAATTGCGCTCGATCATGGCTTGGTTGACCTTTCCGCCGATCAACGCTCGCAGGTGCGCCGGGGCGGCCGACGGATTGAACGCGTAGAGCCGTTTGGATGGCAGGTCGCGGATGCGCGGAGCGAACCGGTAGCCGAGAATGGCACATGCGGCAAAGACGTGATCGGTGAAGCCGCCCGTGTCGGTGAACTGCTCGCGGATATGGCGTCCAGCATCGTTCATCAGCAGGCCATCGAGGATGTAAGACGCTTCGCTTGCCGTTGCAGGAATCACCTGGGTTGCGAACGGCGCATATTGGTCGGAGACGTGGCTATAGGCTTTCAGGCCCGGGGTATTGCCATATTTCGCGTTGACCAGGTTCATGGCCTCACCTTGCTCTGTAGCGACGAAGAACTGTCCGTCGCTCGAAGCCGACGTGCCCATGCCCCAGAACCGGGCCATGGGTAACGCTGCCTGTGCCTCGACCACCATGGCCAGCGCCCGGTCATAGGCTTCGCCCTCGACATGCCACCGTCCAATGCGGATCAATTCCCAGAAGGTGTGGGTGTTTGTCGCATCCGCCATTTTGCGCAAGCCGAGGTTGATCCCTTCCGCCAAGATAACGTTCATTAGCCCGATCCGGTCAGCGCAGGGTGCTCCTGTGCGCAGATGGGTGAACGCTTCGGTGAAGCCGGTCGCCGCATCCACCTCCAGCAGGAGATCGGTGATGCGCGTGGGCGGGATCTGCTTGTAGAGATCGAGCACCAGATCTTCGGCGCCTGTCGGCGCGGCGGCTTCGAGTTTCTCGATATGCAGAACGCCGTTTTCAATCGACCCGCCCGGGATCGTGCCTGCGCGAGCGGCACGGCCAAGCTCGCGCAACCGCATGTCGAGGCGAGCTTGCCGGTCTGCCAGCCATTCCTCCGGCCGCAATGGCACAGCGAGACGACCGCCTTCCGCGATGGCTTGTGCCGGAACGAGTGCGTGTTTCAGATCGCCATAGCGCCGGGACCTAGTAAGCCAGACATCTCCGGAGCGGAACGCATCGCGCAGATGGAACAGCACCGCGATCTCCCATAGGCGAGCGTCGCCAGCCCTCTGGGCCCGAAGGTGGCGATGCCATTTCGAGCTGGGCCGCAAGAAGCTGGTCATCGCGGCATCGTTCAAACCGGTACGAAGGGCCGTCACCGCTTCCAGAAGCGGCAGTGCAACGGGCGCAGCTCGCAGATCGAGCAGGCGCAACATGCGTGGAGCGTATCGGCGGAAGCGGTGATAACCGTCGAGCACATGATTGAGCGGATCGTCGGCCATGGTGGCGGTCAGCCTGGTTGCCATTGCAACAAGGGTTTTTAAGCCGTCCCACCCTGACCCACTCGCGATGACATCGCCCAGCGGCTGGCCATCATCCTGTGCATCGACCAGGGCGCCCCCGATCTCGGCGAAGGATTTCAGGGTGTCACGCACCACCCCCGCTTCGTCTGCGACCTTTGCATGGCAAATACGCTCCGAAGCACGGTAGAGACGGCCGACGATCCGGTCGTGGGTTTCGACCACTGCGTCGGCCAACATCGCCTGCCATTCCGAGACGCAAACAGCCAAGATCGCAAGCCGCCTGTCCTCCGGGAGATCGCGCATGCCGTCGGCATAATACCGTTCACCCTGCCTGCGCAGACGAGTCACCCGATGGGCAGGAACGCCGGCAAGCAGATCCTCGGGGAGATCGACGCGTTGCAGATATTCGAGCCGGTCGAGCAGCCGGTTGGCCGACGAAGAGTTCGAGCCAGGCTCGAACTGGCGCAGCCACACAAAACGGGTCACCCGATCATCAGCCGTCTCCTCGAGCAATGCCAGCAACTGTTCTCGGATCGACATAGGCAGCCGACTGGCGATCCTCGTCTCGATGCGTCGCTCGGCATCGACGAGAGCCGCGGCACAAAGCCGCTCGATCGTGGATGTCGCGGGAAGGACAGTGCGGGTGCGTCGGCACTCGGCTACGAAGCGACGGGCGATATCCTCGTTCGACACCGCCATCTCGGCTTCTCGGAACAACCATTCCTTCAGCTCGCTCGCACCACGTCCGGAGAAGGTGCGGAAGCCGTAGAGCCCCCGTAACTCGGCAAGATGCTCGTGCCGTGTTTCCTCGCGGGCAGCATAGTCTACGAGATCGTCGGCACCCAGGCCAAGCTGCGCTCCGATAAATTCGATGACCTCTGCAGGGATCAGTTCGCCTGGAGCCAGCACCCGGCCGGGATAGCGCAGGACACACAATTGCAGGGCGAAGCCGAACCTGTTGTGAGCGCGCCGACGCAGCCTGATATGCCCAAAGTCTTCATCACTCAGCGTATAGTGCTTGAGCAAATCCGTCTGTGAAGTCGGCAAGCGCAACAGCGCGTCTTTCTGCCGATCGGTTAGAGTGACGCGACGCGGCATACATGTTCCTTTTTCAAAATCTGATAGCGTTCAAGACGCTTTGTTTATGAAGCTGGTTGAGATACATTTCCAGAGGTCAATGCAATCGTGGCCGAAGCGCCGCCTCAAACCAACGTTTGTGATACATGCTGATCGGATATGCCCGCGTCTCCAAAGCCGATGGCTCGCAGTCTCTCGACCTGCAGCACGACGCCTTGCGCGCCGCAGGTGTCGAACGGGACAATATCTATGATGATCTTGCTTCCGGCGGTCGTGATGATCGCCCTGGCTTGACTGCCTGCCTCAAGTCATTGCGTGACGGCGATGTGCTGGTGGTCTGGAAGCTCGATCGCCTCGGACGATCGCTTGCCCATCTGGTCAACACGGTGAAGGAGCTGTCAGACCGCAAGATCGGCCTGCGGGTTCTGACTGGAAAGGGCGCTCAGA
>NZ_JASBOI010000008.1:0-76770 GCF_039907245.1 Corynebacterium sp. c24Ua_83
CCATGGTGCTCACCAGTATATTCGGAGGCTTTGGGGCATGGGGGAAGTTGCCATTGGCTTCATCCGTAGTAGCCGTTTGTCAGAAAAGAGAAAGGGCTCGGCCAGCACTCTCGTGCTGACCGAGCCCTAGCAGTGTGCGGGTTTTTCAGCCCGCGCAGCTAGTTCCTAGCGCTTGGAAGCAAGCGGCTTAGTGGAACTGGCCCTCCTCGGTGGAGCCCTTCAGGGCGGTGGTGGAGGAGTTCGGGTCGACGGTGGTGGCGATCTTGTCGAAGTAGCCAGCACCGACCTCGCGCTGGTGCTTCACAGCGGTGAAGCCGCGCTCCTTGGCGGACGCGAACTCGCGGTTCTGCAGCTCCACGAAAGCGGTCATCTGGTTGCGGGCGTAGCCGTAAGCCAGGTCGAACATGGAGTGGTTCAGAGCGTGGAAGCCAGCCAGGGTGATGAACTGGAACTTGAAGCCCATTGCGCCCAGCTCGTTCTGGAACTTGGCGATGGTGTCGTCGTCCAGGTGTGCAGACCAGTTGAAGGACGGGGAGCAGTTGTAAGCCAGCAGCTGGTCCGGGTACTCGGAGCGAACAGCCTCAGCGAACTTCTTAGCCAGCTCCAGGTCCGGGGTGCCGGTCTCCATCCAGATCAGGTCAGCGTACGGAGCGTATGCCTTCGCACGGGCGATGCAGGGCTCGATGCCGTTCTGCACGTTGTAGAAGCCCTCAGCGGTGCGGCCGCCGGTCAGGAACGGCTTGTCGCGGTCGTCAACGTCGGAGGTCAGCAGGGTAGCGGCCTCAGCGTCGGTACGAGCGACAACCAGGGTCGGGGTGTTGGCAACGTCAGCTGCCAGACGTGCGGAGTTCAGGGTACGGATGTGCTGCTGGGTCGGGATCAGGACCTTGCCGCCCAGGTGGCCACACTTCTTCTCGGAGGCCAGCTGGTCCTCCCAGTGGGTACCTGCAGCGCCGGCCTTGATCATGGCCTTCTGCAGCTCGTAAACGTTCAGTGCGCCACCGAAGCCAGCCTCGCCGTCGGCAACGATCGGAACCAGCCAGTTGTCAACGGAGGTGTCGCCCTCAACGCGAGCGATCTCGTCTGCGCGGGACAGCGCGTTGTTGATGCGCTGAACGACGGACGGAACGGAGTTCGCCGGGTACAGGGACTGGTCGGGGTAGGTGTGGCCGGACAGGTTAGCGTCACCTGCAACCTGCCAACCGGACAGGTAAACAGCCTTCAGGCCTGCGCGGACCTGCTGAACGGCCTGGTTACCGGTCAGGGCGCCCAGGGCGTTGATGTAGGAGTCGTCACCCTTGTTGACTGCTTCCCACAGGATCTCAGCGCCGCGGCGTGCCAGGGTGTGCTCTTCAACAACGGTGCCCTGCAGCTCAGCGACCTGCTCTGCGGTGTAATCGCGCTCGACGTGAGCCCAGCGGGGGTTCTCGTCCCAGTCCTTCTGGATTTCTTCAGCGGTACGTGCCTTGCCGACGTTCGACATGTAGGGGGTCACTTCCTTACTCATTAAGGGGAGAGTTATGTCTTGGTCCCTGCCCGGGGGTTCCTGGCGGGGGGACACCGAGCCGCATATTCGAGAACCTCGACAGCACTTTCCAGTGCAGCCTAGGTGAAGTCTGCGTTCCGTGTCTCTACCTACGAGAGTACCAACCTAAATAACCACGTCAATGCCGGTCAGGCGGATATTTCTGTGTGGGGGTGGCTCCCCTTTTTGTGAATCTTGTAAAGTTTTTCTCCACACTGTTTCTAAGCGACGCCTTAACGTGTGAACGTGATGTGGCTCTCTTACTGCGCTTATAGGTGTGGTGCGCCACGGGTTGAATCGTGGCGTCAAAAAGAAAAAGAGGAACAAGCTTGCCCGATAGTCCCCGTCGGTGGGGGTGGACAAAGTGCGATCTATGACCAACTTCATACCGATCGTGAGGGAACTCACCTAGTCTTTGAGGGTAGAGACCTTTAAATAGGTAAATCGATTGATATGTGAGGAGCCACGTCACTATGACCCAGACCGAGCGCGTAACAGCCGGCGGCCTTCAGGTTGCCAAGACTCTCTACGACTTTGTTAACACTGAGGTACTTCCCGTCATCGGCAAGGATTCCGCCGAGGAGCAGGAGAGGTTCTGGGATGGCTTCGGCAAGATCGTCGAGGGGTACACCCCGCGTAACCGCGAGCTGCTGAACACTCGCGACGAGCTGCAGAAGAAGATGGACGCCTGGTACGCCGACCACAAGGGCACCCAGGACCCGGAGGAGTACAAGGCCTTCCTGAAGGAAATCGGCTACCTGGTAGACGAGCCGGGCGACTTCGAGATTACGACCCAGAACATCGACCCGGAGGTCGGCACGACCGGCGGCCCGCAGCTGGTGGTGCCGATCCTGAACGCTCGCTTCGCGCTGAATGCAGCGAACGCTCGCTGGGGTTCCCTGTACGACGCTTTGTACGGCACCGACGCCATCTCTGAGGAAAACGGCCAGGAGAAGGGCACCGGCTACAACAAGGTCCGCGGCGACAAGGTCATCGAGTGGGGCCGCGAGTTCCTGGACCGCGTTGTACCGCTGGAGTCCGGCTCCCACAAGGACGTCACCAAGTACGCAGTCGAGTCCGGCCAGCTGACCGCCACCATCGATGGCAACGACGTGCACCTGCGCAACCCGGAGGTCTACGCGGGCTTCGGCGGTGACAAGGCCAACCCGAGTGACATCCTGCTGTACAACAACGGCCTGTACATCGACATCCAGATCGATCCGGAGTCCCCGATCGGTAAGACCGACAAGGCTGGCGTGAAGGACCTGAACCTCGAATCCGCAGTCTCCACCATCATGGACTTCGAGGACTCCGTCGCCGCCGTCGACGCAACCGACAAGACCCTGGGCTACCGCAACTGGCTCGGCCTGAACACCGGCAACCTCACCGAGGAAGTGGAGAAGGGCGGCAAGACCTTCACCCGTAAGCTCAACGAGGATCGTGTGTTTACCTCCCGTGATGGTCAGGAGCTGCGTCTGCACGGTCGTTCCCTGCTGTTTGTGCGTAACGTTGGCCACCTGATGCAGAACCCGGCGATCCTGGACCAGAATGGTGAGGAGATTTTCGAGGGCATCATGGATGCCGTTATTACTTCGGCTGCTGCGATCCCGGGTCTGGATGAGAACAACCCGCTGCGTAACTCCCGTAATGGTTCGATCTACATTGTGAAGCCGAAGCAGCACGGTCCGGAGGAGGTTGCGTTCACCAACGACCTGTTTGGTGCGGTGGAGGATCTGCTGGGTCTGGAGCGGTTCACTCTGAAGGTTGGTGTGATGGATGAGGAGCGTCGTACCACCGCTAACCTGGATGCCTGCATCGCGCAGGTTAAGGAGCGCCTGGCGTTTATTAACACCGGTTTCCTGGACCGTACTGGTGATGAGATCCACACCTCTATGCTGGCTGGTCCGATGGTGCGTAAGGCGGATTTGCAGACCGCGCCGTGGAAGCTGGCTTACGAGGACAACAATGTGGATGCTGGTCTGGCGCACGGTCTGCCGGGTAAGTCGCAGATCGGTAAGGGTATGTGGGCCAAGACCGAGTTGATGGCTGACATGCTGGCGCAGAAGATCGGCCAGCCGAAGGAGGGCGCGTCTACCGCGTGGGTTCCGTCCCCGACGGGTGCGACGCTGCACGCAACCCATTACCACGAGGTGGATGTTTTCGAGGTGCAGGACAAGCTGCGTACCGAGGGGCGTCGTGAGACTCTGGGTGACATTCTGACCATTCCGGTGGCGGAGTCCGCTGATTGGTCTGCTGAGGAGATCGCTGAGGAGATTGATAACAACTCCCAGTCCATCCTGGGTTATGTGGTTCGCTGGGTGGAGCAGGGTGTTGGTTGCTCTAAGATCCCGGATATCCACGACATTGACCTGATGGAGGATCGTGCTACGTGCCGTATTAATTCCCAGCACCTGGCTAACTGGTTGAAGCACGGTGTGGTGACTGAGGAGCAGGTTCTGGAGTCTTTGCAGCGTATGGCTGCGAAGGTGGATGAGCAGAACGCTGGTGATGCGAACTACCGCAACATGGCTCCGAACTTTGATGAGTCGGTGGCTTTCCAGGCTGCGAAGGATTTGGTGTTTAAGGGTCTGGAGCAGCCGGCTGGTTATACTGAGCCGATTCTGCACGCCCGTCGTTTGGAGTTCAAGGCTAAAAACGGCATCGCCTAATTAGCTACATTTAGGGAGGTGCTCGTTCTCACACCCCCTGCAAGTTAGATCCCGTCTCTGAGGCTGTTGACGGAGCCTTGGGGCGGGGTTTTTCTCTTTGACTGGTGCAGAATAGATGCTGGTTAAGAGCCCGGGTTACTTGTTATGAGAGTAGCGACGGGCTTTAGCCCGATTGCCACAGTCCTTCATCGAGCACCACTGCCTCCGCAGGCCGTTAGAGCGATCCTCGAAGAGAATTCCACAACGCTCGTGGCCGCATATCTTCAATCGCTGCCGGTCATTAGTTCCGAAAAGTGCAACCGCGTCGGCAGCGACAAAACCTAATGCCTGCTCCAGCTCAAGATTCTTTGCCAGTGTCTTCCTAAGATCAGACTCTTCGCTGTTAAGCGGATGCGGAGAGAAGGACTGAGCGTCCAACTGAAGTAAAGGCCGCCTGGTGGACCATTCGTTGAGTACATCGATTGTGGAATTTAATTCGAATGAGGAGAGCGTATTTATGCCGAGGCTATGCTCTGCCAAGAGTAGAACTGCCTCGCGAAGCGCCGTAACGCTTTCCTGATCAATCGGCATTGGAGTTTCCACAAGCTCAGGAAGTTCGCGGGCCCAAGACGTTGCTCGGCGAGCTTGGTTAAGCCAGCTGACGAAGTCAGAACGATCGCCGAGAAGGTCGACCGTAGGATGCAGCGGATCTTTACGGCGCCGAAGGGTATTCGCAAAGTCAAGAGCAGGCCGCTCGCCATAAAACACAAAAGAAAGCTGGCGAAGCTGGTTTGTGGATGAAGTATTCATAAAATCTACAGTACCTCTTGAACTAACCCCCTCAGGGGGTTAGTGTTGGAGTATGACACGTCGCACACTTCCTCTGGCTTTGTATGCGTTTCCGTTGGTGGCTGGATTCATGCTGCCGAACCTCGCGACCCCGCTGATGGAACTGTGGCGTTCGGATATTGGCTTCTCTGCAGGGACGCTGACGCTCATCTTCATCATGTACCTTGGGGGGCTCGCGCCAGCCTTCTTGCTGGCACCGGGGCTCAGTGATAGTTGGGGAAGGAAGCGTACGCAGCAACTGGCTGTGGTGCTCGGTATTGTTTCGTGTCTCTTTTACGTCTTAGCGGACAGTATTCCAATACTTCTACTGGCTCGGATCCTTACCGGTCTGTGCTCCGGAGCTCTCTTGGTGCTAGGGCCATCGGCTGTGCAAAGTATGGCTAGTGAGGATGAATCCTCTAAAGCTACGCTCACGGCTACGTTAGGTATCGCAATAGGGCTGGCAGGCGGACCCTTGTTTGCAGGCGTGGTTGCGCAGTTGGTTCCATGGCCGACTAAGACGGTTTTCGTTCTTATGGCTCTCCTTCTCGCAATATCGTTGGTAGTGGTCGGAACAGAGTCGGAGACGGAGTGTAAGCCCAGGAGAGACTTGTTGCCCCACAAGGGGCTGGGGAAGAAAGACAAGCGTGTTGTTCTTGCTGGTCTCGGGGCTTTTGGTCCGGGGATGACGGCTGCTGGAATTGTTTTGGCACTGTCTCCAACACTTCTCAACGGAATTAGTGAAACAAGCGGGCCCCTGGGTGCTGGCCTGATTGCAGGAGGTATGTATGCGGTTAGCCCGATCGCGCAGAGTCTAGTCCGTCGACTCCACAGCCTTGCGCACATCAGATTCTCTATGGTGCTAATCGCGTTGGCGATGTGCATCTTTGGCGCAGCAATGACGCAACAGAGCTTATGGTTCCTGATTCTAAGCGCGGTACTTATAGGTGCAGGGCAAGGGATTAGTAATTTGGGCAGCTTTGGACTGATCCATCAAGAGGTTGACGAAGATTCGGTGCCTGGAGCAACAGCACTTTTGAGTTTGGGTACGTATGCTGCTGCGAGTGTTGTTCCTCTGGCAGGTGGGTACCTCATCGATCTAACCGGATTGTCGATTGCAAGCCTATGCATGGCGTTAGGAGTGGTTCTAATGGTTGCGGTGGGGTTTGTGTTTGCCCGGCAGAGCTATATTGACCAAACCAGGAGTGCCTAAAAATGAAAATTGGCATTATGGCTGCTTTTTGCAATGGCATTGCCCTTCGTGTACTTGACTTAGCCGTTGCCTATGCAGAGTCTCGCGAGGTTTGGGGTGCTCCTATATCCACCCATCAGGCCATTTCACATCCACTCGCAGAGGCCAAAATAGATATAGAGTTGGCTCGGAATACGACTTTTCGTGCGGCTTCGGATTTCGAATCCGACGGAGACTGTGGCGCTAGTGCGAATTATGCCAAATTCGCTGCGGCTAAGGCTGCGGTAAAGAGCGTTGATCGGGCGATCCAGACCCATGGTGGCAACGGATTTGCGAAGGATTATCGCGTCTCAGAATTATTTTGGCCGGCCCGTTTGTTTCGAACGGCACCTGTCAGTGAGGAGATGATTCTGAATTAAGTAGCCAACAATATTCTTGGTATGCGCCGATCCTACTAGATAATTTCTCGAGAGGACTATTCTACAATGATTTCTAATTCCGCTATTTCTCAAGGTGCCGAGCGCGTAACGGCCGGCGGCCTTCAGGTTGCCAAGACTCTCTACGACTTCGTTAACACTGAGGTACTTCCCGTCATCGGCAAGGATTCCGCCGAGGAGCAGGAGAAGTTCTGGGATGGCTTCGGCAAGATCGTCGAGGAGTACACCCCGCGTAACCGTGAGCTGCTGAACACTCGCGACGAGCTGCAGAAGAAGATGGACGCCTGGTACGCCGACCACAAGGGTGCTCAGGATCCGGAGGAGTACAAGGCCTTCCTGAAGGAGATCGGCTACCTGGTAGACGAGCCGGGCGACTTCGAGATTACGACCCAGAACATCGATAGTGAGATCGCAGAGACCTCCGGTCCGCAGCTGGTGATCTCTGCGTTGAACGCCCGCTTCGCGCTGAACGCTGCGAACGCTCGCTGGGGTTCCCTGTACGACGCTCTGTACGGCACCGATGCGATCTCTGAGGAGAACGGCCAGGAGAAGGGCACCGGCTACAACAAGGTCCGTGGTGACAAGGTCATCGAGTGGGGCCGCGAGTTCCTGGACCGCGTTGTGCCGCTGGAGTCCGGCTCCCACAAGGACGTCACCAAGTACGCAGTCGAGTCCGGCCAGCTGACTGCCACCGTCGACGGCAACGACGTGCACCTGCGCAACCCGGAGGTCTACGCGGGCTTCGGCGGTGATAAGGCCAACCCGACCGACATCCTGCTGTACAACAACGGGCTGTACATCGACATCCAGATCGACCCGGAGTCCCCGATCGGCAAGACCGACAAGGCTGGCGTGAAGGACCTGAACCTCGAATCCGCTGTGACGACAATTATCGATTTTGAAGATTCAGTTGCAGCTGTGGATGCAGAGGATAAAACTCTGGGTTATCGCAACTGGCTTGGACTAAATATTGGTAATTTGACTAAAACTATTACTAAGTCAGGGCGAACCTTCACTCGTAAGCTCAACGAGGATCGCGTGTTCACCTCCCGTGATGGTGAGGAGCTGCGTCTGCACGGCCGTTCCCTGCTGTTCGTGCGTAACGTCGGTCACCTGATGCAGAACCCGGCGATCCTGGATCAGAACGGTGAGGAGATTTTCGAGGGCATCATGGATGCCGTTATTACTTCGGCTGCTGCGATCCCGGGTCTGGATGAGAACAACCCGCTGCGTAACTCCCGTAATGGTTCGATCTACATTGTGAAGCCGAAGCAGCACGGTCCGGAGGAGGTTGCGTTCACCAACGACCTGTTTGGTGCGGTGGAGGATCTGCTGGGTCTGGAGCGGTTCACTCTGAAGGTTGGTGTGATGGATGAGGAGCGTCGTACCACCGCTAACCTGGATGCCTGCATCGCGCAGGTTAAGGAGCGCCTGGCGTTTATTAACACCGGTTTCCTGGACCGTACTGGTGATGAGATCCACACCTCTATGCTGGCTGGTCCGATGGTGCGTAAGGCGGATTTGCAGACCGCGCCGTGGAAGCTGGCTTACGAGGACAACAATGTGGATGCTGGTCTGGCGCACGGTCTGCCGGGTAAGTCGCAGATCGGTAAGGGTATGTGGGCCAAGACCGAGTTGATGGCTGACATGCTGGCGCAGAAGATCGGCCAGCCGAAGGAGGGCGCGTCTACCGCGTGGGTTCCGTCCCCGACGGGTGCGACGCTGCACGCAACCCATTACCACGAGGTGGATGTTTTCGAGGTGCAGGACAAGCTGCGTACCGAGGGGCGTCGTGAGACTCTGGGTGACATTCTGACCATTCCGGTGGCGGAGTCCGCTGATTGGTCTGCTGAGGAGATCGCTGAGGAGATTGATAACAACTCCCAGTCCATCCTGGGTTATGTGGTTCGCTGGGTGGAGCAGGGTGTTGGTTGCTCTAAGATCCCGGATATCCACGACATTGACCTGATGGAGGATCGTGCTACGTGCCGTATTAATTCCCAGCACCTGGCTAACTGGTTGAAGCACGGTGTGGTGACTGAGGAGCAGGTTCTGGAGTCTTTGCAGCGTATGGCTGCGAAGGTGGATGAGCAGAACGCTGGTGATGCGAACTACCGCAACATGGCTCCGAACTTTGATGAGTCGGTGGCTTTCCAGGCTGCGAAGGATTTGGTGTTTAAGGGTCTGGAGCAGCCGGCTGGTTATACTGAGCCGATTCTGCACGCCCGTCGTTTGGAGTTCAAGGCCAAAAACGGCATCGCCTAAGGCCTTGCGTACAGCTAGCGTCGCTTAGCGCGATAAGGGCCTAACCGCCGGTGTGAGCCCGCCTCACCCGGCGGTTTTCCTATGTCCAATTCCGTGCAGCTTCCTTGTACGGACAGTTGTCCGACCCCTGGTTAGACTGGTGGTCACACGAACACGCACGCACGACCGCACATGCACCAAGGCGCCCCGGAAGGAGCCCGACTTTGTCCGTCACCACCTTTGGCACCCCACCTTCTCGTTCTCTCTTTGATTTTGACGCCGTACTTTTCGACCTCGACGGCGTGATCACCCCGACCGCAGAGCTCCACCGCCAGGCGTGGGCACGGATGTTTAGTGCGTTCCTGGAGGGCAAGGGGGCTGAGCCCTACACCGAACAGGATTACTTCGACTACCTGGACGGCCGCCGCCGCGACGAGGGCGTGGCTGCCCTCCTGGCCAGCCGTGGCATCGAGGTTCCGGAGGGCAACGCGGACGATAATGCGGATCAGGACACGATCCACGGCTTGGGCGCCCGCAAGAACGCGGACTTTTTGAAGTTGGTGGAAGAAGGTGTGCAGGCCTACGAGGGCTCTGTGCAGCTGCTGGATGCCATCCGGGATCGCGCTGCGGCGGGGGAGAAGGCGCCCCAGATCGCGATCGTCTCCTCCTCGAAGAACGCCCGTCCGGTGCTCAAGGCGGCGGGGTTGCTCGATCGGTTTGAGGTTGTTGTGGATGGGAAGGTGGCGTCCGAAAAGAACCTGCCGGGTAAACCCGCACCAGATACGTACCTGTATGGCGCACAGCAGCTCGGCGCCAGTGCAGAGAACGCGGTGGTGGTGGAGGATGCCACCAGTGGTGTGGCCAGTGGAAAGGCCGGCAAGTTCGGGCTGGTAATCGGCGTGGATCGCGGGGCAGGCGCGGAGGCGCTGCGCGAGTACGGCGCGGACATCGTGGTCGACGACCTGGCGGACCTGCTGGGCTAGAGTACGTGGCCGGGGGCTAACACGCAGAACCTTTACACGCTGAGCCTTTAGACGAACAACCGGCACAGAACTGCAAAGACTTACGCAGGTTTACATAGGCTTACGCAGGCTTATAAAGAAGTAGACGGAACTAGACAGAACTAGACGGAGAAACCGGAAACACTATGGGAATCAACGCGCAACGACAGACCAAGCGCAGCCCGGAAGACCAGCGGCTGAAAGACTTCCTAGCAACTCGCCGAGAGGGAGCGGAGCCAGGCTTCAAGCGGCCGATTGACGGTGGTGACTTGCGTGCGGAGGGGTTCCGTGCAGACATGAAGCACACCGCGGTGAATCCGCTGGAGTCTGTGGATCGTAATAACAACCCGGTTGACGAATGGGCTCTGATTGAAACCCGGCCGAACTCCATGGACCTGGGCGTTTCCGAAACTCTCTTCGCGCTGTCCAATGGCTACCTGGGGCTGCGTGGCAACCCGGAGGAGGGCCGCGATTCCCATACTCACGGCACATTCATCAACGGTGTGCACGAAACTTGGGACATCGAGCACGCGGAGGATGCGTACGGCCTGGCGCGCATGGGGCAGAGCATCGTCTCGGTGCCGGACGCCAAGGCCATGCGACTGTACATCGACGACGAGCCGCTACGCCTGGGCAACGCGGAGGTCATGGAATACAACCGCAGCCTGGACTTCCGCGAAGGTGTGCTGCGCCGCAGCCTGGTCTGGCGTACTCCGGGCGGCAAGCACGTGCGCGTGACCTCCGAGCGCATGGTGAGCTTCCAGGAGCGTCACCTGGCGCTGCAGTCCCTGGAGGTCGAGCTGCTGGACGCGCCGGCAGCCGTTGTGGTCTCCTCCCAGTTGCTGAACCGCGAGGATGGCCAGGGCGAGTTCCCGGATAACAACGCCCGCGTGGCCGGCGAGGAGGGCTTCGACCCGCGCAAGGGCGAGCAGTTCCAGGATCGCGTGTTCATTCCGAAGTATCAGTCCAGCACGGAGCCGGAGCGCGCCACGCTGGGCTACCAGATCAACCACTCGGGCATGACCGTGACGGTCTCCATGGACCACATCCTGGACATCGACAATCCCTCGGATGAGACGGACACGGGCGTGGATACCGGCGTGGAGGTCTCCACGGAGGTGGAAGAGGACGTCGCGCGCGTGACGTACCACCTGAACGGCAAGAAAGGGATGAAGATGCGCCTGGAAAAGTTCACGGCGTACCACTCCTCCCGCCACGTGGCCCCGCAGGAGCTCGCATTCCGCTGCGCCCGCACCATCAACCGTGCAAAGTCGGTGGGCTTTAGCAACCTGATGGACAACCAGGCCGAGTGGCTGGCCCGCTTCTGGGAGCGCTCCGACGTGCGCATCGCCGGCCAGCCCGCGCTGCAGCAGGCAGTGCGCTGGAACATCTTCCAACTGATCCAGGCCTCCGCCCGCGCAGAAACCAACGGTGTGCCGGCCAAGGGCATGACCGGCTCCGGCTATGGCGGCCACTACTTCTGGGACACGGAAATCTACGTGATGCCGTTCCTCTGCTACACCAACCCCAACCTGGCCCGGAACGCCCTACGCTTCCGCTACGACATGCTGCCCGCGGCCAAGCAGCGTGCGCTGGAGCTGTCGCACGACGGTGCCCTGTTCCCGTGGCGCACTATCAATGGCCAGGAATCCTCGGCCTACTACGCGGCGGGTACGGCGCAGTACCACATCGATGCAGACATCGCGTTTTCACTGATGAAGTACGTCTACGCCACCGGTGACACGGAGTTTTTGCTGCAGCAAGGCATCAGCCTGCTGGTGGAGACCGCCCGGTTCTGGATGTCCATCGGCTTCTTCAACAGCGAGCAGGACAAGTTCGAGATCCACTCCGTGACCGGCCCGGACGAGTACACGACCGTGGTGAACAACAACCTGTACACAAACGTGATGGCCCAGTACAACCTGGAGGTCGCGGCTGCGGTGGTAAGCCAGACGGAAAAGGAACGCCCCGAGGAATACCGCAACCTGCAGGGCCTCAAGCACATCACGCAGGCCGAGGTTGAACTCTGGCGCAAGGCCGCCGAGTGCATGTACATCCCGTACAACGAGGAGCTGAAGGTCAACCCCCAGGACGATCAGTTCTTGCATCGCCGAATCTGGGACCTGGACGATCCGGAGGTCGGTCCGAAGCGTCCGCTGCTGCTGCACTACCACCCGCTGACGATCTACCGCTACCAGATCCTGAAGCAGGCCGACGTGGTGCTGGCGCTGTTCCTGCAGGGGCAGCGCTTCTCCACCGAGGTCAAGCGCGCGGACTACGACTACTACGACATTCTGACCACGGGAGACTCCACCCTGTCGGCCGTCGTACAGTCCATCATCGCGGCGGAGCTGGGCTACAAGGAGAAGGCAGAGGAGTTCTTCTACCGCGGTCTGTTCGTGGACATGGGCGATCTGCACCACAACGCCTCTGACGGCGTGCACATCGCCTCGTGCGGTGGCGCGTGGACGGCGCTGACCAATGGCTTCGGCGGTTTCCGCGATTTCTATGGGCAGTTCACCATCGACCCGCGCCTGCCGGACGAGTGGGAGTCCCTGACCTACCACATCACCCTGTACGGCGAGCGCCTGCGCGTGGAGGTTCGCCCAGGCGAGGTAGAGCTGGTGCTGGAGGAGGGGGACCGCAAGGTCGGCCCGATCTGGGTCATGGGCGAGGAGGTTGTCGTCGGCCACGAGCCCATCGTTGTAAAGGGAGCGACGCTGCTCAGCGAACACCGCACCGACGGGGCCGATGAGATCGAAGCTGCCCGGGATGCAGATGGCGGTTCTAGGCATGGTTCCCCGGATCACTGGGTAAAGCTATAAAAATATATATTTTCTGACGCCCACCGCCAGCGCGCGCCACCACTCCCGCATTCTCTGTGAGGTGGGTGGTGGACGTGAAGGGGTTGGGGCGTGGCGTCAATAAGAAAGGAACAGGGTAACCCCCGAAAGCCGTGTGACCAGTGTGACGCCGCGCGGCGACAACCTCTTAGGGGGAATCTAACAGTACGGTCGTACCGTTATGGGTATTTTTGCAAGGTTTGTATTGCGGAAATGCTATACCCCATAACGGGGTGTAAGACCGGGAATATGCAGGTACACAAGTAGTCCGACGGGGGCTTAAGCACATACAGTATCTATGACACTGGAGGTGCCATGACTGTTAAATATGACGACCGTGAGGCAATCGCTCACGGAAAACTGAGAACTTCGAGCCTGCGCGAGAAGCCAGGCTTCCCTTCGTGGGCGATGAAGCTGACGATGGCCATCACGGGTATCATCTTCGCGCTGTTCGTCCTGGTTCACATGGTTGGAAACCTGAAGGTTTACATGGGGGCCGAATCCTTCAACACCTACGCCGACTTCCTGCGTGAGTTCGGCTACCCGCTGCTGCCGCACGAGTCCTTCCTGTGGGTTGCTCGTATCGTGCTGCTGGTGTCCCTGATCCTGCACGTATGGTGCGCATTCGCACTGACTAGCCGTGCTCACCAGTCCCGCGGCCGTTACCGCCGCAAGGGCATGGTTAGCAGCTGGAACACCTTTACTGCCCGCAGCATGATCGTCACCGGCATCGTGCTGCTGCTGTTCATCATCTTCCACATCCTGGACCTGACGATGGGCGTAAAGCCGGTCGCCTCCGAGGACTTCCAGGGCCCGACCGACGGTGCACACGCTGCCTACCAGAACCTGATTGCATCCTTCGACCGCCCGGCTGTAGCCATCTTCTACATCCTGGCGATGGTGATCCTGTTCATGCACCTGTCCCACGGCATCTGGACTGCCACCTCGGACCTGGGCATCACCGGCCACCGCACCCGCAAGGTCATGCTGTGGATCGCTTACCTGCTGCCCGCGATCGTGATGATCGGCAACATCTCCATCCCGCTGGCTGTGATGTTTGGGTTGGTTGATCAGGTCCCGTTCGTCCCGGCTGGGCAATAACGGCGAGTCTGGTTACAAGGAGAAGAGAGTTAAATGAGCGAAGTAACTAACCACCCGCACAATCAGACCGCGGACTTCGACTACGACAAGGCCGTCGCTGCTTTCACTGCGCCGGAATCCGTCGTCGAAGGCGTGACCGTCGGCAAGGTCCTGAAGGACAACGCACCCCACGTAGTCGGCCAGGATAAGCAGTGGCAGTACGCCAAGGAGCACTTCGGAATGGTGTCTCCGCTGAACCGCAACAAGTTCCGCATCCTCATCGTCGGCACCGGCCTGGCCGGTGGCGCCGCAGCTGCCGCACTCGGCGAGCTGGGCTACGACGTCAAGGTGTTCACCTACCACGACTCCCCGCGTCGCGCGCACTCCATCGCTGCGCAGGGTGGTGTGAACTCCTCCCGCGGTAAGAAGCTGGATAACGACTCCACCTACCTGCACGCCAAGGACACGGTCAAGGGCGGCGACTACCGCTGCCGCGAGAACGACTGCTGGCGCCTGGCTATGGAGTCCCCGAAGGTCATCGACCACATGAACGCTGTCGGCGCGCCGTTCTCCCGCGAGTACGGCGGCACCCTGGCAACCCGTTCCTTCGGTGGCGTTCAGGTCTCCCGCACCTACTACACCCGTGGCCAAACGGGTCAGCAGCTGCAGCTGGCCACCACCTCTGCGCTGTACCGTCAGATCGGTGCCGGTCACGTGGAGATCTTCACCCACAACGACCTGGTTGACCTGATCGTCAACGACGGGCGCTGTGAGGGCGTGATCATGCGCAACCTGCTGACCGGCGAGCTGAAGGCTCACACCGGCCACGCAACCGTGCTGGCCACCGGCGGCTACGGCAACGTGTACCACATGTCCACGCTGGCCAAGAACTCCAACGCCTCGGCCATCATGCGCGCCTACGAGCTGGGTGCCTACATGGCGTCCCCATCCTTCGTGCAGTTCCACCCGACCGGCCTGCCGGTGAACTCCACCTGGCAGTCCAAGACGATCCTGATGTCCGAGTCGCTGCGTAACGACGGCCGCATCTGGACCCCGAAGAAGAAGGGCGACGACCGCAAGCCGAACGACATCCCGGAGGACGAGCGCGACTACTTCCTGGAGCGCCGCTACCCGGCCTTCGGCAACCTGGTTCCGCGTGACATCGCTTCCCGTGCCAACGCTCAGCAGATCAACGCTGGCTACGGCGTGGGTCCGATGAAGAACTCCGTGTACTTGGATCTGGGTGACGCTATCCAGCGCCTGGGCAAGGACACGATCCGCGAGCGCTACTCCAACCTGATTCAGATGTACGAAGAGGCCATCGGTGAGTCCGCTTACGAGACCCCGATGCGCATCGCCCCGACCTGCCACTACACCATGGGTGGCCTGTGGACCGACTTCAACGAGATGACGTCCATCGACGGTCTGTTCTGCTCCGGTGAGTCCTCCTGGATGTACCACGGCGCGAACCGTCTGGGTGCTAACTCCCTGCTGTCCTCTTCCGTGGAGGGCTGGTTCACCCTGCCGTTCACCATCCCGAACTACCTGGCACCGCACCTGGGCGAGGAGATTCCGGCCGCCGATTCCCCGGCAGCTCAGGAAGCCCTGCAGCGTGCCAAGGACCGTATCGAGCGTCTGACCACCATCAAGGGCGACGACCCGCACGGCCCGGAGTACTACCACCGCCAGCTGGGCGAGATCCTGTACTTCTCCTGTGGCGTGTCCCGCAACGTGAAGGACATGAAGGACGGCATCGAGAAGATCCGCGCACTGCGCAAGGACTTCTGGGCCAACGTCCACATCCCGGGCGGTACCGAGGAAATGAACCAGACCCTAGAGTACGCAACCCGCGTTGCCGACTACCTGGATCTGGGCGAGCTGATGTGCGTGGACGCCCTGGACCGCGACGAGTCCTGTGGTGCCCACTACCGTGATGACCACCTGTCCGAAGACGGCGAGGCAGAGCGTGACGATGACAACTGGTGCTTCGTCTCCGCCTGGGAGCCGAATGGCGAGAACAAGTTCATCCGCCACTCCGAGCCCCTGTACTTCGACCGTATCCCGCTGATGACAAGGAATTACAAGTAATGAAACTGCATCTTGAAATCTGGCGTCAGGCGGGCCCGAATGCCGAAGGCCACTTCGAGTCTGTTGACGTTGACGACGCCGCAGAGCAGATGTCCATCCTGGAGCTGCTCGACCACGTAAACAACAAGTTCGTTGAGGAGGGCAAGGAGGCCTTTGCCTTCGCCTCGGACTGCCGCGAGGGTATTTGCGGTACCTGTGGCCTGATGGTTAACGACCGCCCCCACGGCCCGGATCAGAACAAGCCGGCCTGCCAGCAGCGCCTGGTCTCCTTCAACGATGGCGACACCATCAAGCTGGAGCCGCTGCGTTCCGCTGCGTACCCGGTGATCAAGGACATGGTCGTCGACCGTTCCGCACTGGACCGCGTGATGGAAAAGGGTGGCTTCGTGTCCGTCATGGCCGGCACCGCCCCGGATGCCGACTCCCTGCTGGTGAACCACTCCGACGCTGAGAAGGCGCTGGACCACGCTGCCTGCATCGGCTGTGGCGCCTGTGTTGCAGCTTGCCCGAACGGCGCAGCTCACCTGTTCACCGGCGCAAAGCTGGTGCACCTGACGCTGTCCCCGATGGGGCGTGAGGAGCGCGGCAAGCGCGCCCGCAAGATGGTTGATGAGGTCGAGGGTACTTTCGGTCCTTGCTCGCTGTACGGCGAGTGTGCTGACGTTTGCCCGGCGGGTATCCCGCTGACGGCTGTAGCAGCTATCACAAAGGAACGCACCCGTGCCGCTTTCCGCGGCAAGGATGACTAAGATCAACTCCAAGACAAGTATCAGAAAGTAGGAGAGAACCATGGCACTCAGTGAGAACCTGCACATGGAGCGTTACTACGTTGATGGCTACCAGCCGTCCAGCTTTGATGCGCCGCACTCTTCGCTGCAGCGCTCCCTCACTTGGATCGGCATGGGCTTTTGGCTGCTGCTGATGCCGGGTCTGGGTACCATCGTGTTCGGTCTGGCTACCAACATGTCCGGAACTCAGGAAAACGGCATGACGTACCTGATTATCGGCGTTGTAATGGCCGTTGTTGCAGTTGTAGCTGGCTCTGCGTGCATCCACGCAGGTCGCAAGAACTACCGCGACTACAAGGATCGTTCCGGCCGCATCATCTAGCTAGCGGTTAGTTATAGCTTCAGCTGAGGCTAGAGCTAACGGCAGGGCTTGACCTTGAGTCAGAGCTTGGGTTTGAGCCGAAGCTGAAGTCAGAGCCAAAGCGCCTCCAATTGCGCAGACCGCGCCACCACTTTCGGTGGCGCGGTTTTGCTTTGCCCGCACAGTATTGCGCCGGGGAGTGTTTCCGAAGGGTGGGATAGGGGGCTAAATGTCGGAAAAGTTGCATTTCTTTTTGCTCGACTGTCTACGGCTGGGACTGAAAACCGTCTGACCAGCGCTTTTGCATTAGTGAAAAGTGTCACTAATAACGTTTTGCAACTTTTCCGACATTTAGGTTGTTGGATAGGTTGTTGGACTTAGCGGAACACTTGCTCAGCCCTCACTGAAGCCCCGCCGAAGCCTCACCGGAGCCCTATCGAAACCCTCTTAACACCCCTTGCGGTGCCATAATTGAATAATGACTGCTAATGAGACCTCCGCCGCACGAGGCCGCTCTGCACACCAGCAGACCGGGCGGCCCCAGCAGCACCACCAGTCGGCACCGCTGTCCCAGGTTCCGGGCCCCGACCCGGCCACCGAGGCGGCCCGCCGGGCGGAACTGCGCAAACACAAGGCCATCGCCACCGGCCTGCTAGTCATCGCGACCCTCATCTACGTGGCCATGCGCTGGCTCGAATACCAGGGCAACCCAGGCGCCTGGATCGGCTACGTCCGCGCGGCCAGCGAAGCCGGCATGGTCGGTGCCCTTGCCGACTGGTTCGCCGTCACTGCCCTGTTCCGCCACCCGTTGCACATCCCCATCCCGCACACGGCCATCATCAAGCGGAAGAAGGATCAGGTCGGCCACGCGCTCAGCGAGTTCGTAGGGGAGAACTTCCTCAATGCCGCCCTCATCAGCGATAAGCTCCGCAAGGCGCGCATCCCGGAGCGTGCCAGCGACTGGGTTGTCAACGACGGCGGCGCCAAACGCGTCTCGCAAGAGGTCGGCAAGATCATCGACCTCACAGTCAATGGCATCAACCCCCAGGAAGCAGAGCAAGTCCTCCGCGCGCTGGTCATCGACAAGCTCAGCGAACACACCTGGGGCCCGCCGCTGGGCCGCGGCCTGGAGCAACTCATCGAGGAAGGGCGCACTGAACCCGCCGTCGATGCAATTGTGGTCTGGATGGACGACAAGGCCCGCACTTCCGAAGACTTCGTTGTCCGCCTCATCGACGAGCGCACCCCGGCCTGGGCGCCCCGCTTCGTCCGTGAACTCGTAGGCTCCCGCGTGTACCGCGAGCTGGTGGAATTCACCGGCGATGTTCGCCGCGACCCTAACCACGATGCCCGCCGCCAGCTGCGCTCGTTCATCTACCAGCTTTCGCAGGACCTCCAGCACGATGAAAAGATGATTGCCCGGGTGGAAGGCTTCAAGAATGACGTCATGACCTCCGGGCCTGTTACCGCGATGCCCGGCCGCTTGTGGGAGTCCACCCGCGCAACACTCACCTCCTGGTTCCGCGACCCAGATTCCCTGCTGCGCCGTCAGATTGCGCAATGGGTGGAGGCGTATGGGCGTCGTATCCAAGAAGAGCCGGAGCTGCGCGAAGAGCTTGAACGGCGCATCGTAGGGGCGGCCAGCTACCTTGCCGATAACTACGCGGGCGAGGTCACCGGCATCATCGGCGAGACAGTCGAGCGGTGGGACGCGCAGGAGGCTTCCGACAAGATCGAGCTGATGGTGGGCAAGGACCTGCAGTTCATCCGCGTGAATGGCACGATTGTGGGCGCGTTGGCTGGCCTGGCGATTTACTCCCTGACTGAGCTGATCTTTGCGTTAGGCTGAGTGGCATGTACATGGTCTTTACGACGTTGGCTAACGTATATATGGGTATCAATTTGGCGCTGGCGGTTGCTATTTTCGTGCTGGCGGCCATCGGCTTGGCGCAGCTGGCTAACACCCGCGACGATGCCTTTATGGTTATCGACCGCGAGAAGCAGAACTGGTTGATGCTGATGGGTGGTGCGGTGGCGCTGTCCATCCTGAGTTTCTTCATCGCAATCGAGCTGCTGTGGATCATTGCGGCGGTCATCGTCGGCATCTACTGGCAGGACGTGCGCCCCGCGATCCGCGACGTGCTGGATAACTCGGGTGGTTCCTGGTGACTTCTTTCGACCGTTCTAAGGTCTCCCGCGCGGCCGTCGCCGCCATCCTGGATGCCACGCTGCTGAAGCCCGAAGCGTCGCGCGATGACGTGGCGGCTCTGGTGCGCGAGGCCACGGAGTTGGGGTGTGGCGCGGTGTGCGTGTCGCCCTCGATGCTGCCCCTGGGGTCTGTGGTGCCTTCGGGTTCTTCGGGTACTGACGCCACGCTGCGCATCGCCACCGTAGCCGGGTTCCCTAGCGGCAAGCACGCCTCCTTGGTGAAGGCCACCGAGGCGCGTTATGCCGCGCAGTTGGGCGCCGAAGAGATCGATGTGGTGATCGACGTGGCGGCGGCCCTGGCGAAGGATCAGAATGCGCTTCTGGCGGAGCTAATTACCGTGCGAGAGGCTGTGCCGCACCCGCTGGTGCTGAAGGTGATCGTGGAGTCCGCACTGCTGGACGAGGAGCAGCTGCGCACTGCCGTGCGCGCGTGCGTGCAGGCGGGGGCGGACTACGTAAAAACCTCCACGGGCTTCCACCCGGCGGGTGGTGCGAGCGTGGAGGCTGTGAGCATCATGGCCGACGAGCTGCGCAAGCTGGGGAAGCTGGCGCCGTTCGGCATGGGGGAGGAAGAGCGCATTGCCGCGGGCCTGGTGGGGATCAAGGCCTCGGGTGGCATCCGCGATTGGGATGCGGCCCTGGCGATGATTGAGGCGGGAGCTACCCGCCTGGGGGTTTCCGCGGCAGCGAAGGTGCTGGGCGCCTAGAGCCGGTTTGCGGCCTGCGCCGTGCCGCCGTACTCCGTACTGGCGGGCTAGGTGACCGGAGCCGGGGGAGCGGCTAGGCGGCCATCTCGGAGGAACCGACCGGGCCGTCTTCCTTCCAGGGGCGGGTGAGGTCCGCGTCCTCGGTATTGCCCGAGTCACTGCCGCCGGAACCACCGGATCCGTTGCCACCGTCAGAGCCACTGCCGGAGCCGCTGCCGCCACTGGAGCCGCCGGTGGCGGAGCCCGTGTCCAGCTCGGCGAAGTTAACGTCCGTGCCGTGCATGTTCACTTCCAGCCCCTCGTCGGTGACGTTGATGGATTCGAAGTCCATGCCGCCTTGGACATCAGCGGGGATGGAATCCTCCAGCTGCGACTCCATCTCCTGGGTGAAGGACTCCGGAAGATCCATACCCAGCAGGGAGACGTTCTCCATCTCCATCTTCATCTGCCCGCCCTGGATAACTGGCTTGACCTCGAAGGTCGCCAGACCGCCAGTGAGGTCGAAGCTTAGGGTCTGCTTGTCCGGGTTGGGGCGGACGTCAGTAATCTGCAGTAACCCAGCCAGCGGGTTGTCCTCATCCCCACCGCCGTCGCTGGCGCTTTCGGAGGCCTGAGCCAGCAGCATCTCCTTGGTAATGACCGTCCGCAGTCGCAGGTCGCCCACCACGGCGTCATCGGGATTGTCGGTATCCATCTGCGTGTCCCGCAGCTCCAGGTGCACCGCGGGCTCGCCGGTAACCCGAGGCTTGGACTTATCCTGCCCCTCGTAGGTGATGTCCAGCGTGGATGGAATGTCGACCGTCATCTGGGGGATCTTGCCCTGCACAATTCCCAGTAGCAATGGGGAAGCGCCCAGCGAGATCTCCGCATCCACGGGCTCGGATACACCGGATTCCTGCTGCTGTTCCCTGAAGGCACTCTGAATCTGGTCCTTCATGAACCAGCGGAGGCCGAACTCGGCGAGGAGCAGCAGCAAAACAATGACAAGCAGAAATCCGATAAGGACCTTCAGCCAAAGCTTGCTCTTCTTTGGCTGCTGCTGGAACATGTTCTGGTTCGGCTGACCATACGCGCCTGCCTGGCCGTAGGCGCCCTGCTGCCCCGGCTGGCCGTATCCACCCGGCTGCCCCTGTGGAGCGCCGTAGCCAGAGCCGTACTGGTTCGGGTTGCTGCCGCCATTGTTGCCGCTGGTGTTCCAGACAGCCGTCTGGTTCTCGTTGCCACCGGCATTGGAGGACGGATTCTGTGAAGGGTTTTGTGGGTTAGTCACCCGTATCAGTGTTCCTTATCGTCGGGGCTGTGCCAACCCGTATCTTAGCCCCAGCCCACTTTTGAGCCCATAGTTAAGCCAAGAGTTGGCAGAGAACAGATAGCTAACGCACAGGCTCGTAGACTATTGACCATGGCAAGGTAATTGAATTATCCGCCAAGCGGCGGCGCGGGTTGAGCCGCGCCGCGGGAGAGTGGGCGTCACCAAGAGAACCCAAGAATTCCTGCTTAGCCGAGCGCCACCGTACCCGTGGCCCAAAGACGGCCAGGGGTGCGGCGCGTTCCCAGCTGCGGTCGAGCTCCGCGAGGACGTCGTAGATGAGGTGGCCGGGGGTGTTGCGGTGAATCAGGGTCTTCGGCAGCCGTTCGGCCAGGTCGGAGGGTTTTTCGATGTCCTGCGGGTCCCACGCGAGCGTCAGTGACTGCGGGCCGGCCTCATCCAGGAGTACCCAGCAGGAGCGGCGGCCGACCTCGTCGCAGGTGCCCTCGATAATCACTCCACCGGGGCGCAGGTTCGCACGCATCGTATCCCACGCGGCCTGCACCTGATCCACGTCGTATTGGCGCAGCACGTTAAAGGCGCGCACAACGTCCGCCTGCAGCCCCGCCAGCTCGAAGCCGCCGAGGGCGAAGTGCACGCCCTCGCGGTCGGGGAGCACGCGGGAAGGCTCGATCTCCAGGCCGGTGACCTCCACCGAGGGGGCGATGGTCCGCAGCCACCGAGCCCACTCGCAGGTGGTGGTGTGGGAGGCTCCGTAGCCGACGTCGACGGCCACGGGGTTGCGGTGTTCGTGCAGCACGGCACCCCGCAGCTGGGCCTGTACCCGCGGCTGCGCCACCAGCCAGCGGTCGGATTTGCGCAGGCGGTTGTAGCCGGTCGTTCCGCGGGTAGGGACGCCAACAGGCCCGTCCGTATTCCACGAACGGGCCTTGAGATTGTGGGCGTGGTCAGCCACGCGGGTTAACCGAGCCTTTCAGATGAGTGAGTTTGTTTCCGTTAAAGGTCCAGGCGGAGCTTATGCCGGGCTTTAGGCGTTGTCGCTGATCCACTTCTGGATCAGGGCGGCCTCGCGGGTCAAGAATTCCTCCACCCACTCGGCAACCTTCGGCTCCAGGACGGCGCCCATCATCGGGATCTTCACGTCCACGGCGCAGTCGGCCTTCAGCTCGGTGGAGTCGCCGGAGCCGTTCAGGGTGACATCTGCAGAGAAGGAAACCGGTGCGCCCTTGACCTCCGCGTTGACCTTACCGGTGGTGGTGCCGTCAGCCAGCGGGCCGAACTCGACGACGCGCTTGAGCTTCAGATCCTGGGAAACCATGCCGCGCACGGCCTCCGGCAGAGCGGACTTCGGCAGCAGCTCGAAGAGCACGGCCTCGATCGGCTCGGGGGTGAAGGAGTTTACCTCGCCTGGCTCGTCGCCGATGTTCTCGACTTCGTAGGCCCAGTAGTTTGCGGAGGAGAGTGCCTCGTAGACCTTTTCAATGGGGAAGTTAATCGTTGCAGTGTTCTCGCTGTGAGTAGTCATGCCAACAGACTACCTTTAGTGATGTGACTGATTCGACAAATAACGCACATTTCACGTCCGAAGAACGCGTACGCCGCCTTCTGGAGCGCCTCAGTGGCACCAGTGCCGACCCGGTTTCCATCCCCGGCACCCGTGTGACCAGCCGTTCCTTCGCCGAAATGACCACCCTGCGCATCGGCGCCGCACCTGCCGGGGTTGTCGAATGCTCTTCGGCGGAGGCTGTTGCCCAGGTCGTTTCTTTTCTGGACGCCCACACGCAGCCACTGCTTGTCGTCGGCGGCGGGTCGAACCTCGTGGTGGGCGAGGGGGATGCAGTATCCCAGCTGGTTGTGGTGCTGTTGAGCGCGAGCGAAGGTGACGTAGGCGATAGCGCAGACGTTGACGGTGACGGTGACGCGACAGGCGAGACAGCGGTGACGATCGACCGCGAGACCGGCGTGGTGCGAGCCTTTGCCGGAGTTGAATGGGATCAGCTGGTGGCCGCGACGGTGGAGGCTGGGCTCGGAGGGCTGGAGTGCCTGAGCGGGATCCCTGGTTCCGTGGGTGCCACGCCAGTGCAGAACGTTGGCGCGTATGGCGCGGAGGTTGCGCAGGTGCTGCGGCGCGTGCAGCTGTACGACCGCACGAGCGGGGAGCTCGAGTGGGTGGAACCGTCTGCCCTGGACTTGGGGTATCGCTACTCGAACCTGAAGTTCACCTCGCGGGCCGTGGTGACGGCCGTGGAGTTCCAGCTGACCACCGACGGGCTGAGCGTGCCGCTGCGCTTCGGCGAGCTGGCGCGGCGCTTGGGCGTGGATGCGGATGAGGCCGCCGCCGGGGAGATCCGTCGGCCCGCTGGGGACGTGCGCCAGGCCGTGCTGGAACTGCGCGCGGGCAAGGGCATGGTTCTGGATGCGGCGGACCACGATACGTGGTCGGCGGGATCCTTCTTCACAAACCCGATTGTCACCGGCGAGGAGGCGCGCGATGCGGTAGTGGCCGCTGTGCGGGAGAAGTGCGGTGAGGCCGAGGCGGAGTCGATGCCCCTGTACCCGGTGAAGGCCGGCGGTGGTGTTGGTGGCGCCGACGCTGGAACCGGCGCTGGCGCGGGTGCTGGGACTGGCACGGGCGCTGATGCTGGTGGGGCCGGTGCGGGCGAGCCGCAGTTCAAGTTCTCGGCGGCGTGGCTCATCGAGCGCGCCGGGTTTGCAAAGGGCTGGCACGTGCCGGGGAATGATCGCGCCTCCCTGTCCACCAAGCACACTCTGGCCCTGACCAACCGTGGTTCCGCGACCAGCGCGGATGTAGTGGAGCTGGCGCGCGCTGTGCGAGCCGGAGTGCGCGATGCCTTCGGAGTAGTTCTGGAGCCGGAGCCGATCTGGGTCGGCGTGAGCATCGACTAGCTGGGACTAGTCGGGGCTAGCCAGGCAGCTGGAACTAGCCGGTCTCCACTGAGTAGCTGGGACTAGCCGACCAGCCCGAAATCGACCTTGTCGCGGACGCCACAGTCCGGGCAGAACCAGTCATCCGGCACCTCGGACCACGGGGTGCCGGGGTCGAAGCCCTCTGCGGGATCGCCTACGGCCTCATCGAATCGGTAGTCACAGACGGGGCACTGGAAAACGGACATGGGGAAACTCCTTCGCTTGAGTTGAGGTGGTTGGGGTGGGGGCTAGGGGCGTCAATAAGAAGAACACTAAGAAGAAGCAGCCTTGGCCGCGCGATTCTTGTCGGTGAACTTGCGCTGCTTCGGACGAGGGATTTCGTACGTCGAAGGCTGGCCGGGGCCGCGCCACAAGCCGGCGATCCCGGGGATAAGGAAGAAGAGGCTGATTACCAGCGGCCAAGGTACGACGTTGCTCAAAGCGGGCGCGCCGAACAAACCCAAAACCGCGAGTAGGAGGAAGAAAGCGCCGACCGCCGTGCCCGCGCCACTAAGCACATAGTGGATGGTTGGATTGGGCGGGTTGATGGAGGTTCCGGTTGGGGCGGTCGTGCTCATCGCTGCCACCTCGCAGCCAGCTTCTCTTCCTTGCCAGGCAGGACATTCGCCTTGGAGACATCGTAGTTGTAGTGCTTCATTAGGCGACCGTCCATGACCTTGAACCACAGCGGCGGAATCGAAGCCATGGCGATCATCGTCGCATAGCCAGCCGGTAGCTCCGGAGCCTTCACATCCGAACGCAGCGACTGGTAGCGGCGCGTCGGGTTCGCATGGTGATCCGAGTGGCGCTGAAGCTGATAGAGGAAAATATTGGTGGTCAGATTGTCGGAGTTCCAGGAATGCTCCGGGGTGCAGCGCTCGTAGCGGCCATCCGGCTGCATCTGCCGCAAGAGGCCATAGTGCTCCAGGTAATTCACGAACTCCAGCAAGGCGATGCCCAGCACGGCCTGGATCAACATCCACGGCAGAATGTAGATGCCAAAGGCGATGAACAGCCCGCCCCAGACCAGCACGGTAACCAGCCAAGCGTTCAGCACCTCATTGCTGAGGTGGAACTGGGACTTGCCCTTGCGTGCCAGGCGCTTCTTCTCGATATTCCAGGCGCGCGGGATCTGGTGGGGGATGGAGCGAACCAGGTAGGTGTAGACGTTCTCGCCCATGCGGGAGCTCACCGGGTCCTCCGGGGTGGCGACCTTCACGTGGTGGCCCTTGTTGTGCTCGATGTAGAAGTGCCCGTAGGCGGGGACAGCCAGGGTGATCTTGCCCATCCAACGCTCGAAGCTGCCCTTCTTGTGACCCAGTTCGTGGGCGGCGACGATGCCGATGCCGGAGCTCATGCCCATAGACCAGGCGAGGCCCAGGCGGTCGATCATCGACAGATCCGAGCTGGTCCACAGGTAGCAGCAGGCAATGAGGCTGGCCAGCATGATGGGGAAATAGAGGTACGTCACCACTCGGTAGTACTTGGTTTCTTCCAGCCAGGGAACGAACTCCTCCGGTACGTTCTCGCCGTCACGGCCTAGGATGACGTCGGCCAGTGGGATCAGAATAAACACTGCAATGGGGCCGGCCCACCAGGTGATATGGATCAGCAGCTCGGGGCCGTTGATGGCCTTCAGCCAGGAGACGACGCCCCACACGATCAGCGGGATAGCCGCCGGGAAGAGGCTGAAAGTCCAGGCGTACTTCTTGGAGTCCTTCCAGCCGGGCGGGCGCTTGGCCTGGGCTGCGCCGGGGGAGGTACTAGTGGAGGCGGCAGCACCTTTGGCTGAGTGCGCTGGGGTTTGCGTGGTTGTCATCGTCGACTCACCTGCATTCCTGTGCGTATCGATGGTGTGGGGATGGTATTCAGTTCGTAACTAGTTGGCGTGCGAGTGGTGCGTGGATGGTGAAGCACCCGGACCCGCACATGTGATACAGATTACATTATTGTTTTCGGAACAATATTAATTCGGGTAATTCTGGGGCCTAAAGGTGGTTTATTGGGGTGCCAAGAAAGCCGAAACCCGAGCCCGGCGTATTTGCCGAACTCGGGAAGGTCTAGAAGAAGGGAAGCGTCCGCCTATAGCATCGTCATGATCAGGTCCTTAACCTCACGGCGGCGGATCTTGCCGATCAGGTCGGCAGGCATCTCGTCGATGACGAAGTAACGGCGTGGAACCTTGTAGCGGGTCAGGCCCTCGCGAGCCCACTCGCGGATCGCCTCCTCGTTGAAGTCGGCCTCGCTCACACCGTCCGCCAGGACAACTGCGGCGACAACCTCCTCGGAGCCGTCGTCCTGCGGCAGGCCAACCACGCCGGCCTTTTGGATCTGCTCGTGCTCCTCCAGGAACTCCTCCACCTCGGCGGGGTAGACGTTGAACCCGCCGGTAATAATCATTTCCTTGATACGGGAGACGATCTTGATGAACCCGTCCGGCTCCATCACGGCCATGTCACCAGTGCAGAACCAGTCTTCGTAGAATGGCTGATCCTCATCCGGGATGTTGATGTACCCGTGGAAAACCTGGCGGCCGCGGGCTAGTAGTTCACCTGGTTCGCCGTCCGGCATGGTCTTGCTGAAGTCGTTCGGGTCGGCCACGCGCATTTCCGTATCCGGGAACGGGATGCCGATGTAGCCCGCGCGGCGCTCCGGGGTGACAGGGTTGGCCACGAGGATGGGGCCTGACTCGGTCAGGCCGTAGCCCTCCACGATCTTACCGCCGGTCTTCTTCTCCCACTCCAGGGTGGTGTGCACCGGCAGCGGCGCTGCGCCGGATAGGGCGTTGGCGATTCCGCGCAGGTCCAGGTTGTGCTCTTCGGCGGCAGCCAGGATCTTGTCGTACAGAGTGGGCACACCCGGCATATAGGTGGGGGTCTCGCGCTTCAGCTGATCCACGATCAGCGGAATCTCCGGCTTCGGTAGTAGCAGCAACTTGCCGCCAGTGGATACGGCCAGTGCGGCGGTCAGCGTCAGGCCGTAGATGTGGAACAGGGGCAGGGCGGCTAGGAACTTCTCCTGGCCGCGCTCGCCGATGCCGCTGATCCAGGACTGTCCTTGGACAACGTTGGACATGACGTTGCCGTGCGTCAGCTGCGCACCCTTCGGCTTACCGGTGGTGCCGGAGGTGAACAAGATGAACGCAGGGGAGTCCTGGTTCGTCTCCGGGCAGTTTTCGATGTCGGATCCATCGCCGCCGAACTTGGCGCTCAGCAGCTGAGAGAACGGGATGGTGCCCGGCGCCTCGCCGTGCAGCTGCTCGCGCTTTTCCTTGATTGACTTGATCGGTAGCTTCAGAGCCAGGCGCTTCACCAGTGGCATCGCGTCAATCATGTTCACGCTGACGATCTTCTCCAGCGGAGTGGTGCGTGAAAGTTCCTGGAACATGGGAGCGATCTTGTCCCAGACCACAGCAACCTTCGCTGCATGGTCCTTGCAGGGGCCCTCTAGCTCGCGGGCGGTGTACAGCGGGTTGTGCTCTGCCACAACGCCGCCCAGCTTGTGGACTGCGAAGATGGTGATCAGGTGCTGCGGGCAGTTCGGCAGGGTTACTGCCACGCGGTCGCCGGGGCGCACGCCCAGCTCGCGCAAGCCGGCGGCAACACTCTTGACCTGCTTGAGGAAATCTCCGTAGGTCGTCGTCTGGCCAAAGAAGTCCAGGATGTCGGCGCTCGAGTGTTCGGCGACAGTACGGTCGAGAAGCTTAGCCATGGTGTCGTCTTGGTACTCCAGGCTGTGCGGAGTCCATTCCGCGTAGTACTTCAGGTAAGGCTTGTCCTTCCAGGCCGTTCCCTCTGGGCGCTCGGTGTCAGTCATGTAGATCCCTTAGGTCTTTAGAAACAGTCTTCAAAACGTGATGCACGTTACTTTGGCACCCTATCTAACTTTCTTGTTTTCTTTGGGGGAATTAAGCAAAACTTTTGTGGACGCAACCTGCGCCCCAGCCCCGCTCTAACCTGGCTAAGCTTGGGCGGTATGCGCGTCGCTATGATCTCCATGCACACCTCACCCCTCGAGCAGCCCGGCACGGGGGACGCCGGCGGGATGAACGTGTACGTTAAAAACATTGCTGAGCAGCTGGAACGTAGGGGCGTCACCGTCGATGTATTTACCCGGGCGACCCGGCCTTTACAGGGCGAGGTAGTCAACGTCCGCCCGGGGCTAAGGGTGATCAACTGTGTGGCCGGGCCGTACGAGGGGCTGTCCAAGGAAGAGCTGCCTACTCAGCTGGCGGCGTTTACGGGCTCTATCCTGGCCTTTTGTCGCGAGGAGGGGGTGAGCTACGACCTGATCCACTCGCACTATTGGCTCTCCGGACAGGTTGGGTGGCTGCTGCGCGACCTCTGGCAGGTTCCTTGGGTGCACACGGCGCACACGCTGGCGGCGGTGAAGAACAATTCCCTGGCCGATGGCGATTCGCGCGAGCCGGAATCGCGCCGCATCTGCGAACAGCAGATCGTGGACAATGCGGATCTGCTGATCGTAAACACGGACCAGGAGGTGCAGGATCTTATTGAGGGTTATGACGCCACCACGTGCGCGATCAGAGTCGTCCCACCGGGGGCAGACGTGGATCGCTTCACGCCTGGATCGGATCGTGCGACCGAGCGTTCCCGCCGTGAACTGGGCATTCCCTTCCGTACGAAGGTCATTGGTTTCGTCGGCCGGTTGCAGCGATTGAAGGGGACGCAGGTATTGCTGCGAGCAGTGGCGGAGCTGCTGAACAGGCACCCCCAACAGCAGCTGGCTGTGGTGATCTGCGGTGGATCCTCCGGGGCAGGCGGCAATGAGCTGGAGCGACTACAGCTGCTGGCCGAGGAGCTGGGGATCAGCCGCTGCGTGCGTTTCCTTGCTCCGCGCCCGCCCGAGGAACTGGTGGGCGTGTACCGGGCGGCGGACATCGTGGCCGTGCCCAGCTACAACGAGTCCTTTGGCCTAGTGGCGCTGGAGGCGCAGGCGTGTGGCACGCCTGTCGTGGCTACGCGCACCGGCGGCCTGCCGATCGCGGTGGAGGATCAGAAGTCCGGCCTGCTGGTGGACGGCCACGATGCGGGCGACTGGGCCGATGCGCTGGGCAAGCTGGTGTTGGACGACGACCTGCGCATCGCAATGGGGGAGTATGCCCCGAGCCACGCCGCTAAGTTCTCCTGGCAGGCTTCCGCGGAAGCTCTGTACAAGCTGTACGAAGAGCTGCCGCCCGCAGGCCACCGTGGGGAGCGCCAGCCCGCGGGGTAGAACCGGGGAAATCCAAGGTGACTGCGCCGGGGCAGGCGGAAATGTAGTTTGGGGCATATGGATCGCACAAGGATTTGTGAACTTCTGGACGAAGCGGAAGTCGAGTACACCCTCCCCGAGGGGCCGGCCGGGCAAGACGGCAACATCGTGGTCGTGTTGCCCGGCGAGAAGCGCCTGAAGACAAACTGCATCTTTATCCCGCAGGACGGCATGTTTCGCGTGGAGGCTTTTGTCTGCCGCGCGGTGGAGGAAGGCCAGGAAGAGGTCTACAAGTTGCTGTTGCACGCCAACCGCCGCAGCTTCGGAGTGCACTACACACTGGACCGGAACAGCGACATCTACCTGGTCGGCCAGTTCTCGGATAACACCAGCAGCGAGGACATTCAGCGGATCCTGGGGCAGGTCCTGGAGCGGGCGGATGCGGACTTCAACCGCATCCTGGAGCGCGGCTTCGCCTCCTCCATCCGCCACGAGTGGGCATGGCGCCTGTCCCGTGGCGAACCGACTATGAACCTCGCGGCCTTCACGCACCTCAAGCCTTCCGAACAGGAGGTCCAGCTGCTGGCGCCGCCACCGGGATCCAAGTTGGCGTCCGAAGCAAAGAGCCCCAGCACCCCCGACCTAGACGGCACCAGCGACGGCACGGAACGCGATGGTGCTGACGGCAGTGAGCAAGGCGAAGCGCAAGAAACAGAAGCAGATTCGGACGAATAGGCAGAATAAGCGCGGGGGCTGCCGAATCCAGGGGCGCGCGGGCGCACATCATGGCAGAATTGGGAGTATGAGCGAGCAAAATAACTCCCACGGAAATCTGATCCTGCTGCGTCACGGCCAGAGTGAATGGAACGCTTCCAACCAGTTCACCGGCTGGGTAGACGTGCGACTGACCGACAAGGGCCGCGAGGAGGCAGTTCGCGGCGGCGAGATGATCAAGGAGGCCGGCCTGGAGCCGACCATCCTGTTCACCTCCCTGCTGCGCCGCGCCATCACCACCGCCAACATCGCCCTCGACGCGGCGGACCGTCACTGGATCCCCGTCGTGCGCGACTGGCGCCTGAACGAGCGCCACTACGGCGCGCTGCAGGGGCTGAACAAGGCAGAGACCAAGGACAAGTACGGCGAAGAGCAGTTCATGGCTTGGCGCCGTTCCTACGACACTCCGCCGCCGGCCATCGACGCTGACAACGAGTACGCGCAGACCAACGACCCGCGCTACGCCGACCTGCCCGAGATCCCGGCGACCGAGTGCCTGCTGGACGTCGTCAAGCGCTTCATCCCGTACTACGAGGAAGAGATCGAGCCGCGCGTGAAGAACGGCGAGACTGTCCTGGTTGCTGCGCACGGCAACTCCCTGCGTGCGCTGGTTAAGCACCTGGACCAAATCTCCGACGAGGACATCGCGGGCCTGAACATCCCGACCGGTATCCCGCTGGTCTACCGCATCGACGCAGACGGCAAGGTTCTGAACCCTGGCGGCAGCTACCTGGACCCGGAGGCAGCCGCCGCGGGTGCCGCAGCAGTCGCTGCACAGGGCCAGGCTAAGTAAGAGCCGGGCTAAGTCTTAGCCTTGGGATTTTTGCCTTGGGATTTCTAACCTCAGGGGTTGCCCTTGGGCTGCTCTTTGGGCTGATTGTCGGTGTGTGTCTGGGCGCATTCGGCATGTGGGCCTACCGCAAGCGGGTGAAGGCTCAGCGCAACACTCACACCCAAAGGGAGCTCGAGGGCAATCGTGTTTCCACGGTGGCGCAGGTTTTGCACTTCGCTATCCAGTCTTCGCCCGACGCGGTGGCGGTTGTGGATCGCAAACGCAACGTGGTGCTTTCCAACCCACGCGCTCACGAATTGGGTTTGGTGCACGAGCGGAACCTTAACGCCGAAGCGTGGAGGATGGTGGAGCGGGTTTTCGCCGACCAGGAGCCACGTGAGCTGAACTTCCTACCCCCGCCGAGGCGCAGCAACCGTCCGGTCATTGCAGTGGCCGGGCAGGTTCAGCTGCTCTCCCTCGCGGATGACCGCTTTGCGGTGGTGTACGCCACCGACGATTCCGAATCCGTGCGCATGGAGTCCGCCCGCCGAGACTTCGTGGCCAACGTCTCCCACGAGCTCAAAACACCGGTGGGGGCGATCTCGCTGCTGGTGGAGACCCTCATGTCGGTGCGTGACGACGAAGAAGCCGTGGAATACTTCGGCTCGAAGTTGATCGTTGAAGTGCGCCGCATGAACCAGATGATTACCGAGCTGATCAGCCTGTCGAAGCTGCAGGGTGCGGAATCGCTGCCGGACCTGGAGGTCTTGAGCATCGACAAGATCGTCGAGGACGCGATTGATCGCTGCCGACTGGCAGCCGAAGCGCGCAATATCGACCTGGTGAAAGACGAACGTTCCGGGGCGATGGTGAAGGGTGACAAGGGGCTGCTGGTCACCAGCGTGTCCAACCTTCTGACCAATGCCATCAACTATTCGCCGGAGGGCTCGCCCGTTTCTATTTCCCGCGAAGCACACGGTGATACCGTGACCATCCGCGTAACGGACCGGGGCATCGGCATCTCCCAGGATGATCAGAAACGCGTGTTCGAGAGGTTCTTCCGCGTGGATAAGGCTCGCTCGCGCGACACAGGCGGCACGGGCCTGGGGTTGGCCATCGTGAAGCATGTGATGGCCAACCACGGTGGCAGTGTTTCCCTGTGGTCCCGCCTAGGGACGGGCTCCACCTTTACTTTGGAGCTCCCACGCTTCCAGGAGGGTAAGGTTAAGGAGCTGCCGAGCGGCGAAATTCCGGTTATTCCGGATGCGCGGCGCTTGGATGTCGCGCAGGGCACAGAAGGCATAACTGGTCCATTGGGCACAGAAGGTACAGGGCCAGACATAGAGGACAAATAATGACCTTCGGGTTATCTTCCGGTAATCCCCCAGTGAACTGGGTGTCTTGAGGGTTGATACTCCCTAAAGCCTGCGGGCACGTTACGATAGTGGCGGATAGTTTTCTGTAGCTTTAAAAATTTTTCTTTGAAAGGTTATTGAGCAGCTGTGACGAGCGTTTTGATTGTCGAAGACGAGCAGTCTTTGGCGGAACCTCTGGCATTCTTGCTGAAAAAAGAAGGTTTCGAGGTCTTCATGGCCCCGGACGGTCCCACTGCGCTAGATACCTTCGCTGCGGAAGACATTGACATCATCCTGTTGGATCTGATGCTGCCCGGAATGTCCGGCACCGAGGTGTGCCGCCAGCTGCGCCAGACCTCCAGCGTGCCGGTGATTATGGTGACGGCTCGTGACAGTGAGATCGATAAGGTCGTGGGCCTCGAGCTCGGCGCCGACGATTATGTGACCAAGCCCTACTTCGCCCGCGAGCTGATCGCCCGCATCCGCGCTGTTCTGCGCCGCGGCGGTGAGGTGGAGGTCGAGGCTCCCGCCGACGACGGCCTGGTGCTGCAGGAGGATCGCGTGATGATGGACGTGGAGCGCCACATCGTCACCGTCGATGGGCAGAAGGTTCCTATGCCGCTCAAGGAATTCGATCTGCTCGAGTACCTCATGCGCAACAGCGGCCGTGTGCTGACCCGCGGCCAGCTGATCGACCGTGTATGGGGCGCCGATTATGTCGGCGATACCAAGACCCTGGACGTGCACATCAAGCGACTGCGCTCCAAAATCGAGCGCAACCCCTCTCGCCCGGAGATTCTGGTGACCGTCCGCGGCCTGGGCTACAAGTTCGAGGCCTAACCCCGCCTAAATCCCGCGTCGCCGCGCTTCGGCCGTCGCCGGGTGGATCGACAGCAGAGGAAACCCGCTGGGCGAGACCTTCGCGAGTTTTTCCCGCTCCTCGCAGTGCGCAGCCAGCACTTCGTAGGCCTCCTCGCCGATCAGCTCCGTCAGCTCTTCGCGCCCGGTGCGCCACAACGCCTCGCCGCCTGCGTGGCAGTTCGGGTCCGAGGAGCAGTACCAGTCAAAGTCCTCGCCGCCGTCGCCCCATCCGCGGCGGTTGTATTCGGTGACGGTCGTCCGCAGCATCTCCACCCCGTCGGGCCGGGTTTCCCGGTCTTCGAGTCGCTGCAGCGGCACCTGCCAGCACACTTCGGGCTTCGCCACGGTCAGTTCGACGTCGTTGCGCAGCGCCCAGGCGTGCAGTGCGCACCCGCGGCCTCCGGGGAACCCTTCGCGGTTGGCGAAGATGCACGCCCCGTTTGTGGTCACGGTCTTCAACGCGGGCTCCATCTCGCCCTCGTCGTTTTCTAGCTCGTCCCATTCGAGCCACGGTTCGATATCGTCGCCGCTTTTTTCTTGTGGACGCCCCTTCGCTTCCCATTCATCCATCTCCGCGGGGCGGTTCTGCCATTCTTCCGCCGTGAGCTTCTCCGCGACATCTCGCAGGGTCGCGCGGTCGTCTTCGTCGGTGAGAAATGCGCCGTGGGTGCAACAGCCGACGTCCGGATTCGCGGCGTCAATACCTAAACAGGCTTCCGTGCCGAACCGGCAACGGTACGTGGACAGCAACCACGTGAGATCCACCTGGACGATGTGTTCGGAATCGGCGGGGTCAATGAACTCCAGCCATTCGCGGGCATGGTCAGCGGGCATTTCGTGGCCCGCGCGGATGGATAGGTCAGCGGGTGTGCCTTCCGGATAGCCGGTGGCTAGCTCGTTGTTCGAGGTGCCCGATTCGATCTCCGCAGACGTTTCATTCACGTGTTCCACCGTAGACCCATTAGGCTAGGGTGCGTGCGATTAGGTGTGCTTGACGTAGGAAGCAATACGGTTCATCTGGTGGTCGTCGACGCACAGCGCGGTGGGCCGCCGACTCCAATGAGCAATTGGAAGACTCCCATGCGCTTGGTGGAATACCTAGATAAGAAGGGGGCCATCAACGAAAAGGGGCAGGAGAAGCTGCTCAATGGGGTGGCGCTGGCCAGGGAGATGTCGGAGCAGTTCCGTTGCGAGGGCATGCTGCCTTTTGCTACCTCTGCGCTCCGCTCGGCCGAGAATTCCGAGGAAGTGCTGGACAGGGTAGAGAATGAAACTGGCGTGCGCCTGCGGATCCTATCGGGGGACGAGGAAGCGCGGCTGACGTTCCTGGCAGTACGGCGCTGGTATGGCTGGTCCGCTGGGCGCATTTGCGACCTGGATATTGGCGGCGGCTCCTTGGAGATGTCTATTGGCATGGACGAGGATCCAGATGTCGCCTGCAGCGTGAACCTGGGTGCGGGGCGCTTGACCCGCGAATGGTTCGATACCGACCCGCCATCTAAAAAGAAGGTTGCGGAGCTGGGGGAGTTCATCGACGAAGAGTTGAATGATCCGGTGGAAAAGCTGCTGGATTCTGGCGACATTGACTTGGCGGTGGGCACTTCCAAGACCTTTAGGATGCTGGCGCGCCTGACGGGTGCGGCGCCTTCTTCGGCTGGCCCGCGAGTAAAGCGCACCTTGACCCAGGCCGGCCTGCGACAGCTGATCGCTTTTATTTCCCGCATGACTGCCGCCGATCGGGCGGAGTTGGAGGGTGTGAGTGCGGAGCGTTCGCACCAGGTCGTTGCCGGCGCGCTGGTGGCCGAGGCGGCGATGCGCAAGTTGGACATTGAGGTTTTGCACATGTGCCCGTGGGCGCTGCGCGAGGGTGTGATCTTCCGCCAGCTCGACCATAATCCGGATTTGACGTAAGTAACGCCAGTTGCTTCTGCCTATATGTAGGCGAGTAAAGTAGTGTGTTTGAAGACATATGTTTAAAGTGACGCTTGGGGGCAGTTGAGACTGCGCTGCAAGTGATCAAGTGATGGGATCAATGGATGAGTGAGAAGCTGACAGTCGCCGAACTTCTCGCCCGCAACGGGCGCGAACTAGGTTCTGCTGACACTGGCCGACGTCGACGCCGTCACCGCAACTTGGAGGAGGGCGGCGTTTCCGTTGCCGAGCTGACGGGTTCCATACCGGTAGTCCAGACCGAGGACGACGCAGCTTCGGATGAGTCCGTGGCCAAGGCCGCAGATAAGCCTGCGGCCAAGGTTGCAGATAAACCTGCGGATAAGTCCGCTCCGAAGGCTGCCGCCAAGGACACTGTGGCGGCACAGCCCGAGAAACAGGGCAAGAAGCCCCAGCCGGATCAGCGTTCCGTAAGCCGCATTCTGGAGCGCCCGGAGGAACAGACCGGCCAGCTTGCTGCTGCCAAGGAAGTCGAGGGCTCCAAGGATGTCAAGGACGTCAAGGATGCTGAGGCTGAAAAGCTGACCTTCGGCGAAGTTGCGCGTGGCAAGGTAGCCGAAAAGCCGAAGGCGGAGCCGGAGGCCAAGAAGGAGCCGTCGGTAAAACCAGAGGCTGAGAAGGCTGAGGCAAAGAAAACTGAGGCAAAGAAGACCGAGACCCAAGCCAAGAAGACAACCAAGGCAGACAAGCCAGGCAAGGCCGGGGTCGCCGCGGCAGCGGCAGCGGGCGGAGCCGGAGCAGTCGGCGCCGCTGGGGTTGCTAAGTCGACTGAGGCGGACGATGCTGACAAGGTAGACGTCAAGTCGGAGTCGCAGGCAACCAGTGACGAGCGGGCACAATTCGCGCAGCTCGAGGAATCCCTCGAGGACGGAGAGGTTGTCGAGTACGAAGACGATACGATCTCCTGGCCCATGATGATCCTGCAAGCGATCCTGGCGATCGCCGTGGGTGTGGGCGTGTTCTTCGGCTTCAGCCTGGTGTGGGCCAAGGCCCCGGCGGTTCTGGCGCTGGTGCTGGCCATCGCAGTGACACTGCTGTTGGTCGGGTTGGTGCACGCGCTGCTGCGGCACCGCGACAAGCTGCTGATGATCCTGGCCGCCGTCGTTGGTTTGGTGCTGACGATCGGGCCACGACTAATCCAGGGGCTGTAAGAAGTCTCCTGTGACGTGAGCGGGGCGCTGGTTGGGGAACCAGCGTCCTTTGGGTTTTGTGGGGAACTAGCGAAAGTTCGGGGGAACTAGAACCTGGGGGCTAGGAACGGGCGGGGTAGCAGGAAGCCGCCAATCCTGGCACGCTGGTTTATATGACTCAAATTGGAATTATTGGCGGAGGAAACATCGGCGAAGCCCTGCTCGCCGGAATCGTTGCGGACACCGAAGGTGCCGCAGACGCAAAGAAGATCATCGTCGCGGATCCGTCGCAGGAGCGGCTGGACGAGCTGAAGGATAAGTACGGCATGGTCACCGCCCGCGAGGGACGCGAGGCCGCCGAAGGCACCGACATCCTGTTCATCTGCGTGAAGCCCAACATCGTCCCCATCGTGCTGGACGAGGTGGCCGAGGTGCTGGACAGCAACTCTCAGGACACGATTGTGGTTTCCCTGGCGGCGGGCGTGACCATCAACACCATGGAGTCCGCGCTGCCCGCAGGTACCACCGTTGTGCGCACCATGCCGAACACCCCGATGCTGGTTGGCAAGGGTGCAATCGGCATCGCCGGTGGTCGCTTTGCCGAAGAGGATCAGCTGAATACGGTGCAGGACATCATGTCCAAGGTCGGCGAGGCCGTCATCGTTAAGGAAAAGGAGCTGGACGCAGTCACGGCCGTCTCCGGTTCCGGCCCGGCATACATCTTCCTGGTCGTGGAAGCCATGATCGAATCTGCCGTACAGCTGGGGCTCGCCCGTCCGCTGGCGGAGAAGCTGGCCATCGCCAACGTGCAAGGCGCGGCCACCATGATGTCCCGAAGCCTAGCAGAGGGCGGGGATACGCCGTCCGTTCTGCGCACCAAGGTCACCAGCCCCGGAGGAACCACTGCGGCGGCTCTGCGCGAGTTGGAGGAGTCCGGCATCCGTGGAGCGTTCTTCCGTGCCATGGAGGCATGTAAGGACCGCTCCGAGGAACTGGGTGCGCCGAAGCCTGGTGCGAATGGAGCTAACGGCGATAACTAAGCGCGCCTGCGTCCGGCACGTGGACGCGCGCTCCGCCCAAATGGGGTTAATTTCTGCCCCTCTCTGAGCGACCACAGTGATCTTTTTAGACACAACGGTTTAACACAAATCACGCCTGTTCAATCCGGTCACGCTCGGTAACAGGCGTGGGCTTGTGGCACCTCGAGTTGCGTAGGCCACAAGGAGCAATCTGCCCTCAATAGTCACCCTTGTTGCACATTATTCACATGGTTCACGTTATGATGGTTCGCGAGCGATCACGTGTGAAGTCCTGCAGGAGGGGAAGCCTGCAGCGCATGAGAGCGCAAAGAAAGTGATGATCTATGGCTAACACCGAAAATGGAACATTTCTGACCGTCGCAGAGGTCGCCGATCTGATGCGCGTGTCGAAGATGACTGTTTACCGTCTCATCCACTCGGAGGAGCTGCCCGCCGTACAGGTCGGCCGCAACTTCCGCGTTCGTGGATCCGCTGTTGAGGCGTACCTCGGAGCTTCCGAGTACAACCCCGGCCAGACCGGCTAATCAGCGAGACGCAACAGTCCCCCATTTTCGGAGCCAGGTGGCCTGAGCCACCCGCCCGGTGATGGGGGATTTTTGTTTCTCCAGGGTGCTGGGGGCTAAACTGTGGAACATTCGTGTCTACGGATGTGAAGCAACTCTTGCGCGGCAGCCCATAACGGCAGCCCCTTGTGGCAGGCAGCGTGCATCCGAGGACACATCTTCTCTACCGCCGTATAAGGTCCGGCGGTGGGGGAGCAGACCTTTAACCTGAAGAGATAACTAACCGAGAGAAACGAGGCTTACCCCATGGGTTCTGTCATCAAGAAGCGCCGCAAGCGCATGTCCAAGAAGAAGCACCGCAAGATGCTGCGCCGGACCCGCGTTCAGCGTAGGAAGCTCGGTAAGTAGCCTTCCGCTGCCGCATATAGAAAGAAACCCACCGCAGGCGCCCTTCAAAAAGGGGCGTGGCCACGGTGGGTTTTTGCGTTCCCGGCGAGCTTTATCGCCGCCTGGCGAACCCTAGCGCCGCTTCAGCACCCACGTGCCCGCTCCGCCGGCCAGTCCCAGCAGGCCAGCCCCCGCCGCCAGCCGCGCCCCGCCGATGCGGCGGAGCGCGCGGCGCACCCGCCGGTAGTCGCGGATCTCCCAGCCGCGTTCCAGTGCTGCCTTGCGCAGTTTGGAATCCGGATTGATCGCCACGGCCGTGCCCACGGTGGAAAGCATCGGCAGGTCGTTCACGGAATCCGAGTATGCGGTGCAGCGCTGCAGATCCAGCCCCTCGTAGTTGGCCAGGGCGATAACGGCGTGCTTCTTCTCCTCACCGTGCAGCATGTGGCCGACCATCCGCCCGGTGAAGCGCCCGTCCTTCACCTCCGCCACGGTGCCGAGCGCGCCGGTGAATCCCAGCTCCTTGGCGATGATCTGCGCTAGTTGCACCGGCGAGGCAGTCACCAGCCACACCTGCTGGCCTGCCTGAATGTGCATGTCGGCCAGCTCCTTGGTGTCCGGGAAGATGCGCTCCGCGATCGT
The DNA here is from genome assembly GCF_039907245.1 of Corynebacterium sp. c24Ua_83. Lineage (NCBI taxonomy): Bacteria > Bacillati > Actinomycetota > Actinomycetes > Mycobacteriales > Corynebacteriaceae > Corynebacterium > Corynebacterium sp. c24Ua_83. Next base: position 38,717 of record NZ_JASBOI010000008.1, read on the forward strand.
CGCCGCCCAGATCTCCTGGGCCATGTCGATGACCTCGGATTCCTTGCGGCCCTTCACCAGCGCCAGCGCCTGCTCCCGGCCGCTGGAAATGTCGTCCGCGCTTTCTTTGCCCAGTACCCGGAACTTCATCTGCACCCAGATAAAGCCCAGCAGCTGTCGGGCGGTGAAGAAGCGCCGTTTCGCCAGTCCGCGGGCGAAGAGCAGGATCGAGGCGCCCTTGATCAGCGTGTTATCCACGTCGAAGAACGCGCCGACTCCGGCATCCTGTGGGATCGAGGGGTCGGGGTGGTCCAGATGCCGCGGCTTTTCTGCCGACAGCCCCGCGCCCTCCAGGTTGGCCAGCCCGGTGCGCAGCTGGTCGCCCTCGATCTCGTAGCTGTGCGCCAGCTGATCCAGCTGCGCCTCGCTGAGCTCCCAGAGAGCTTGTGGAGCGCCGGTGCCGTACCCGACCTGCAGGTTTTGTGTCGTTTGGGTGGGGTGCTCGTGTTTCTTGGGTTGGGACGCCACTTTCTCCGCCGCCACACGTTCAGCATCTTTTGAGTTCTTTTTGCGCCGGGATTTGCCGAAGCGTTCCTCCCGGAACTCGCGGAGGAAGGACTGCGTCGTCAGGGACAGTGCGCGCAGGTAGCCGCGCCACTCGCTGATAATATCGCGCCATTCTGCCAGTAGACCCGCGTGCTCACCCGCATTCCGGCCAGGAGCCGGGGTGGGGTGGTTCGAAGGTTCTAGATCAGGCGCTGCATTCACACACATTAAGTTACCCCGAAAGTGCGACCAGGGCGCTGCCGAGAGCTATTAGTCCGAAGTTGTGCGGCGGGTAGCATGGAAGGCCGTGAACTCTGACAGTAATTCGCCAGCCCGGCCCGCACGAGTGCAGCTGATCAGCCGCTCGACATGTGGCTCCTGCGCCCGCGTGCACCAGCAAATACTGCCTATCGCACAGCGCTTCGGCACGACGGTGGAAGTGATCGAGCTGGATCGTGGTGGCGTCACCAAAGAAAAAGAGGAATTGGCACAAGAGTTCGGCGACCGCGTGCCCGTAGTGCTCGTCGACGACGAGGAGGTCGCATGCTGGGAAATCGACGATGACGAGCTGATCGCGGCGCTGGAGCAGGACTAGAGCACTGTATAGGCGCTATATAGCAGCCCCGCGAACTCGTTTTGGCAACGGGGTGGGTTAAGGGCTACCGTAGACACTCGTAACTACTTGGGGGGTTTAGCCCCGCACGCGGCCGTTCCCCAAGTGATCCCCGCAGGAGGCATGAAGACATATGAGTAGTAGCACCCGGACTGGTTCCGCGTCGGTGTTGCTGGTCGGACTGTCTTTCCGCTCGGCTCCGGTGACCATGCTGGAGCAGGCGACGGTCGCCGATGCGGACCTGCCGAAGATGCAGCTATCGCTGGTGGATAACGACTTGATCTCGGAATCGCTGGTGCTTTCCACCTGCAACCGCATGGAGTTCTACACGGTCGCCAACGCCTTCCACTCCGGCCTGGATCATGTGGTGGACACGATCGCGCAGTTCTCTGGGCTGGAGACGACCGAACTGGAGCCGCACCTGTACGTGCATTACGCAGACTCCGCGGCCGAGCACATGTTGAAGGTCGCCTCTGGCCTGGATTCGATGGTCATCGGCGAGCAGCAGATCATCGGTCAGCTGCGCAGCGCCTACCAGTCTGCCAACGAGACGGGCACGGTCGGGCGCACACTCCACGACCTGACGCAGCGCGCACTGCGGACGGGTAAGCGTGTGCACTCCGAAACCGCCATCGATTCGGCGGGTGCCTCCATGGTGTCTTTCGCCGTGGACCAGGCGCTGCGCTTCATGGAGCCCGCACGTGCTCTTTCTTCTGTTGTGGATGACGCCCCCTCGTCCCAACCCCTCGCCGGCCACCGCGCGCTGATTATTGGTGCGGGGGCTATGGCATCCCTGGCTTCCACCCACCTGGGCAGACTGGGTATCGACCACGTGACCGTAGCTAATCGCACGCTGTCGCGGGCGGAGAACCTGGTGAACCACGCGCGTGAGGCAGGGGTGGATGCTTCCGCCGTGCCACTGGACGGGGTGGCAGACTGTCTGAGTGCCGTGGACATTGTGGTTTCCGCAACCGGCGCGGTGGGCAATGTGGTTACCGAGCGGGACGTACGCGCGGCCACGGGGGCAGCTGGTACGAAGGTGCTGATTGATCTTTCCATGCCTGCGGACATCGAGCGTTCCGTGGCGGACATCGACGGCGTGAAGCTGCTGAATATCGAGGAGCTCACGACGATGGCCGGCGATCGGGTGCAGGACGAAGACCCGGCACGCGAGATCGTGGCCGACGAGCTGCAGAGTTTCCTGGAGCAACAACGCGCGCAGTCCGTGGTGCCCACCGTCAAGGCCCTGCGGCAGAAGGCCGGGGAGGTCATGGCCGAAGAGCTGATGACGCTGGAGCGGCTGACCCCCGACATGTCGGAGGCCGACCGCGCGGCTGTGGTCAAGTCGATGAAGCGCGTGGTGGATAAGCTGCTGCACACCCCAACGGTGCAGGCCAAGAAGCTTTCCGCCGGCGGCCAGCAGGTCAGCTACCCGGATGCGTTGGCTGCCTTGTTCAACCTGCCCAACGGGATGGTGGATTCGGTGACCCAGCCGGGGCAGACCGACACCAGGCCGGCCCAGACCGCGGGAACCTCTGCCCGTGCCGATCAAATTCCAAGCGCTACCCGCATTGGCCAGGTAGCGAAGGAGGCTTAAGACTTTTCATGTCCGCAACGTCTAATGGCGCTAATGCCACCAACGCCGCTAACCGAGCGGCCGATGACGGCCGCACTTTCCTGATCGGCACCCGTAGGTCCGCACTGGCTACAACGCAGACCAGCCACGTACGCGCCGGGATGCAATCCGCTGGCTACGCGGCGGAGCTGCATCTGGTGCAGACCCCGGGCGATGCCTCCCAGTCGGCGCAGACCCCGGTCGCGCAGATCGGCGTGGGTGTGTTTACCGAAACGCTGCGCAAGGCCTTGGAAGCCGGCGAGTGCGACGTGGTCGTGCACTCCTTCAAGGACCTGCCGACCGCCCCGGATCCGCGTTTCCGTACTGTCGTCCCGCGCCGGGTGGACCCGCGCGAGGTACTGGTCAGCCGGGACAACCAGCCCCTGCTGGAGCTTCCGCAGGGTGCCAAGGTGGGCACGTCCGCACCGCGCCGCGTTTCCCAGATCCGCGCGGTGCGCCCGGACCTGGAGCTTATGCCGCTGCGCGGAAACATTGATACCCGCATGGGGCGGACGGAAAAGGACCTGGACGCGGTGGTTCTGGCCCGCGCGGGCCTGGAGCGCGTCGGCCAGCTGGACCGCGCCGCGGAGTCGATCGACCCGTCCACGATCATGCCCGCGCCCGCGCAAGGTGCGTTGAGCGTGGAGGTCCGTGCGGATGACGAGGCCGCCTGGCAGGCCGTCCGCCACCTGGATCACCTGCCCAGCCACATGGCCGCTGTGGCCGAGCGGGCTGTGCTTTCCACCCTGGAGGCTGGCTGCACCGCGCCGGTTGCCGCATACTCTGAGTGGGTGGAGCAGGAAGGTACAGAAGGTACTGAAGGCACAGAAGACTCTGAGCAGCGCTACGTCCTGCGCGTATTCGGAGGAGTGTTCGCCATGAATGGCTCCCGCAAGCTGGTGCGCAGCGGCGAGGCCGTCTTCGACATTCCGGATCCGACTGCGGACGAGGGATTCCCCGCTGCCGAGGAGCCCCGCTGGCGCGAGTGCATAGACGCCGCCAGAGCCATAGGCACCGACATAGGCAGAGCATTACTCGAGGACGGTGCCGCCGAGTTAGTGGTTGAGGCCGAATAGCTTTTCTTTGGGACGCCCCCTGCGGCGCCCCTCCCCTCAAACTTCACCGGCACCGTGCACGTAGCCGCCGGGGTTACACGCGCACGGCTGTCCCAAGCAGACTTTTAAGACACAATTACAGACCCGACAAGTTAGAAAGTTCCACTATGACCGATTCCGGAAATGCCCAGGTAGGAGGCGCTGATTCCGCCGCAGTGGCGGCAGTCGCCGACCTGGCACCCACTGGATGCGGCCGGATCCTCTTCGTGGGCGCGGGCCCCGGAAACCCGGAGCTGCTGACCATCCGCGCGCGCGACATTCTGGAGACCACCGCCCATGCGTGGGTGGATCCGTCGGTATTGGAATCCGTGCAGAACATCATCGCCACCCGTCTGCCGGTGCCGCAGGAGAAGCTGGATGCCGCCGAGGCAGAGTGGGAGGCGAAGGTAAAGGCCGCCAAGGAGGCCGGCGCGCGTCGCCGACCGCCGCGCCCCACCCCGCCGACTGCTGCGGAGATCGTGCTGGCCGCCCCGGCGGCCACGGATCCTGAGATCGGTACAGAAGCCGGCACTGAAGACCACACAGATGCCGGCGCGGATGTCGGCGCAGAGACCTACGGCGAGCCGGTGCCGGATGCCGTCGCGCCGGATGTTCTGGCCGAGCAGATGGTCGCCTGCGCCAAGGCGGGCAACGACGTTGTCCGCCTCGTCGCCGGCAACCCACTGAGCAACCCGGCGGTCATGCACGAGCTGCAACACGTCGCAGCTAGCTCCGTGGAATTCCAGGTGATCCCCGGCATGACCGGATCCGTGGCCGTTCCCGCCTTCACCGGTATTGGCCTTGGCCCGGACGTCACCGAGGCTGATGTCCGCGGTGGCGCCGACTGGGACCAGCTGGCTGCCTCCGGGCTGCCGTTGATCCTCACCGCCGCCCCGGGTGACCTGGCGACCATCGCGCAGGAGCTGAAGGCCCGCGGCATTGCCGGGACCACTCCGGCGACCGTTACGCTGCACGGCACCACCCGTCGCCAGCGCAGCTACGATGCCACCCTGGACACACTGAAGTCCATCACCACCCAGTCCGGCCCCGCCGCCAAGGATGGCGAGCTGCCCGCCGAGCTGATCGTCACGCTGGGCTCCCAGGTGGGTAATCGCTCCAAGTACTCCTGGTGGGAAAACCGCGCCCTGTACGGCTGGACCGTGCTGGTGCCGCGCGCCAAGAACCAGGCCGGCCCCATGAGCGCCCGCCTGGCCTCGCACGGCGCTATCCCCGTGGAGGTGCCCACCATCTCCGTCGAGCCACCTCGTAGCCCCGTGCAGATGGAGCGCGCCATCAAGGGGCTGGTCGATGGCCGCTACTACTGGATCGTCTTCACCAGCGTCAACGCAGTGAAGGCCGTCTGGGAGAAGCTGCGTGAGTTCGGACTCGACGCCCGCGCCCTGGCGGGCGTGCGCGTGGCCGCCGTGGGACCGAAGACCTCCCAGGCAGTGAAGGATCTGGGAATCACCCCGGAACTGCTGCCGAAGGACGATGCGCGCAACGCCGCGGGCCTAGTGGACGTCTTCCCGCCGCACGACCCGGACCTGGACCTGGTTGACCGCGTGCTGCTGCCGCGCGCGGACATTGCCACCGACGTGCTGGTCGACGGCCTGATCGACCTGGGCTGGGATGTGGAGGACGTCGTGGCCTATCGCACCGTCCGCGCCGCCCCGCCCAGCCCGGAGATCCGCGACATGATCAAGACTGGTGGCTTCGACGCAGTCTGCTTCACCAGCTCCTCGACCGTGAAGAACCTGGTAGGCATCGCGGGCAAGCCGCATGCGCGCACCATCATCGCCTGTATTGGGCCGATGGCCGCACAGACCGCTCGCGAGCACGGCCTGCGTGTCGACGTCATGCCCGAGGCCGCTGGCGTGCCGGAGCTTGTGGACGCCCTCGCTGACCACGTGGCTGACCTGCGCGCCAAGGGACAACTTCCGCCTCCGCGGAAGCGGAGGCGGCGTCGTAAAAAGACGAGCGAGAAGAAGGACACCGGGGCCTAACAAGCCCGTCCGGGCGCGGGAGTAGCATCGTTGGCATGACTTCGAACTACACCCCGTTCCGCCGCCCCCGCCGACTCCGCACGTCCCCGCAGATGCGCAACTTCACTGCGGAGACGGACCTGAACCCCAACCGGCTGGTGTTGCCGATGTTTATCGCCGATGGGCTGGACGCCCCGCGGGACATCACCAGTTTGCCCGGCGTGCAGCAGCACACCGAGGATTCGCTGCTACGCGCGGTGGAGGAAGCCGCGAACGCAGGCGTGGGATCCATCGACCTGTTCGGAGTGCCGCTGGATGAGGACAAGGATGCGACCGGCAGCCAGTCGGTAGCCGAGAATGGCATTCTCAACCGCGGCCTGCGCGCCGTCCGCGAGCGCTTCGGCGACGACATCCTGGTGATGGCCGATACGTGCCTGGACGAGTTCACAGACCACGGTCACTGTGGCGTGCTCGCCACCGACCGCTACGGCCACCAGATCGTGGACAATGATGCCACCCTGCCGCAGTACGCGAAGATGGCGGTTGCGCAGGCCGAGGCTGGCGCGCATATCGTGAGCCCTTCCGGAATGATGGATGGGCAGATCCGGCACATCCGCGAAGCACTAGACGAGGCCGGCCACCAGGACGTATCGATCATGGCCTACTCCGCGAAGTACGCCTCCGCGTTCTTCGGCCCCTTCCGCGAGGCCGTGGGTTCCTCCCTGCAGGGCGACCGCCGCACCTACCAGCAGGACCCCCGCAACCTGCGGGAATCCATCCTGGAAACCCAGCTGGACATCGACGAGGGGGCGGACATGGTGATGGTCAAGCCCGCCATGCCCTACCTGGACGTGCTGCGTGAAGTGGCGAACATGTCCCCGGTGCCCGTGGCGGCCTACCAGGTATCCGGCGAGTACGCGATGATCTCCGCAGCCGCCCAGAACGGCTGGATCGACGAGGAAGCTGCGATCATAGAATCCATCTACGGCATCCGCCGCGCCGGGGCGGACATCATCCTGACCTACTGGGCAACCCGCGTGGCGCAGATGCTGCAGGGCTAAGATGCTTAATCACCAGTAATCACAGTAGGCTAGATGGCTGTATGAACAGCACCGACAGCAGCGCACATATGAGCACACAGCAACACGACCCCCGCCTCCAGGGTGGTTCCCAGGGCGGCCCTCAGCAGGGCTCGCACGGTCAGCAGCCGGGGCCACAGTGGGGCCAGCAGAACCCGCAGGGGCAGCCGGGGCCGCACGGCCCGCAGGGGCCGTATGGTTCACACGGCCCGCAGCAACCCCCGAAGCCACCGAAGCCTCCGAAGGTGGGGCGCAAGGACGGCCTCGCGCCGAACCTCAAGGAGGCACCGGAAGACGTCCGCTACGGCGTATGGGCCTGGCTGGCGGTAGCCGTGCTGCAGCTGCTGGCAAGTGTGGTGCAGTTCGTGGCCAACATTGTCGACCCGCGCGCACTGACCCAGAGCAGCCAGGGCATCCTCGATAGCCAAAGCGGCATGTTCGCCAGCGTTCTTGCAGATCAGGCTGCCTCCGAGATCGCCACGCAGGTAAACATCAGCTCACTGATGTGGGGCATTATCGCCTCGGCAGCCTGTGCCTACTTGGCCTGGCGCGCAGGCCGTGGGGCTCCGTACTCCCGCCTGTTCTTGAACGTCGCCTCCGTGTTCATGATCTTCAACGCGGTGCTCATCACGTTCGCTAGCGGGCCGGACTTCATGCCCGTAGGCTTCGTGCTGCTCATCGGCATCCTGACCATTCTGTCCGGCGTATGCGCTGCGCTGGGCCTGTGGTTTATGTCCCGCCCGGAGAACCACGATTGGCTGGGCATGCCCAGCGTCAAGGAAATGGAGAAGTACTCCAAGGAGATGGAGGAGTACAAGGCGGAAACGCGGCGTCAAAAAGAAGAGCTAAAAAAACAAAAGAACAGCAACGATAGCGACCACACCGATCACACCGACCACACCTGGGGAGGGCGCTAACCATGCCCGCGATGTTTCCCTCGATGGTCCCGAGCGGCCAGGACCCGAACCGCGATGTTAAATACTGGCAGCCCGGTGATCCCACGCCGCGCCTGGTGATCATCAGCTTCGCCATGCTGGTGGTCCTGGGGCTGCTGATGATCTTTTTCGGCGTGCTGGCTCTGACGGCCTCGTGGGATCGCGAGCCGATGAACGCAGAGGAAGCCGAGCACATGGACTTCGTGCGCAACAACGTGCGGATCCTCGGCGGCATCAACGTCGTGGTCGGCGCGGTGCTGGTCTACTTCTCCCGCGGCGTGCGCGACGGCTATCGCGGCAAGCGCCGCCTGGTGCTGTGGTTCGGCGCACTGGGCATCCTGTTCATGCTGGCGGGCTGGGTTTTCGGCTTCACCGGCCCCGGCCAGGCCATCATGGCCTTGCTGTTGGCAGTCGCGCTGCTGCTGGCCTACCGTCCTGCGGTTAACCCGTTTTTTGACGCCGGGCATCGGCTCGACGGGCCTCCCATCGAAGGCGACGGCACCCTGCCGGGCGACAGCCTGCGGAGCTAGCGGAGATGACTGAGCAGGACTCAAAGATCGTCCCGGCCAGCAGCCGGGCGGCGCGAAAAGCTGCCGTGGGTGTCGACGACGTCGACGAGGCCATTCTGAAGGCTCGAGAGGCGGCGGCGAAGGCCGGCTTCGACATGGACCGCACGCCGTCCACCGAAGAGGAAGCCGACCGTGCCGCACGGGAACACTGGGGACTTGCCAGTTTCGCCTACCGCCTGGAAGGGCTGGAATCCGCGGTGGCCGCCACCACCGTGGAGGAGGAACTCAACGATATTCCGGGCGTGCAGGCCGCGGTGGTGTACTCCACCGGCATGGCGTGGATCTCCGCTGAAGATCACGTGCTGCCCGCCCAGATCCAGGAGGTGCTGGAAAAGCACAACCTGGATAGCTGGCTGACGGATTCCTCCCTGCGCCGCCGCGCCTCGCGGCTGGAGATCGAGGAAACGCGCCGCCGCATGCGGCGCCACGCCAGCGACCACCGGCGGGCATGGGCTGCGGCGGAGAGCCGCAAACGGCGCGACCGGAATAAGGTGGAGATGGATAGGTTCCGCCGCCAGAACCCCTTCGACTCCACCGAGGGCCTGCACACCGCCCGACAGCTGATTACGCGCATGCGGTTGATCGTCGCCGTGGTGCTGGGGCTGCCGGTGGTGGTTCTGCAGCTGGTGTCTGCCTGGCAGTTCGACTATTGGCAGTGGGTCTGCCTGGCGCTGGCCACCCCAGTGGTGACGTGGTGCGCGTGGCCCTTCCACCGGGCCTTTTTCGGCGGCTTAAGGCGCGGGCAATCCGCCCTGGATGGAGCCAGCTCCGTGGCGATCCTGCTGGCCTACCTGTACTCAGCCTGTACGTTGATTTTCACTTCTGCCGGCAACGTGGGGTGGCAAACCCATTTGGTGTTGTTCGCCGGAGTGTGGTCCGCGCAGGAAATTGACGGCGCGATCTTCTTTGACGTCGCCTGCGGCGGCACTATCCTGCTGCTCTTCGGCAGGCTGCTATCCCGGCGCACGGCGCTGCGTTCGAAATCGATCCTTTCTGTGCTGACCGTGCCCGCCGCCAAGGAAGTCACGGTGGTGCGCAAGACTCGTAAGTCGAAGACGGAGAAGAAGGACATTCCGATTGCGGAGATCCGCACGGGCGACGACATCATCATTCAAACCGGAATGATGGTGCCCAGCGACGGCGAAATCATCAGCGGTAAATCCCTGGTGGACATGGGGCCGGTCGGTGGCATGCACCGCACTTTCGAAGTTTCTGTCGGCGACCGCATTTATGCTGGTGCTCGCAACCATGGCGGGACTTTGAAGATGCGCGTGCACGCTACGGGATCCTCTACGCGCTTGGCCGCGATGCACCGTTGGGTGCGCGGGTCGGCGCTGGACGAGACCCGCCTGACGCAGCTGACGAACCGCACCGCCAGCCTGCTGGTGCCGTGGGCTTTCGTACTGGCGGCCGTGGACTTTATCGCCTGGCTGGCCATCACTAAGTCCGTCGATGCGGCGATGGCCACCGTCCTATCCCTACTGGCAGTCGTTGCGCCCGTCGCCTTGGCACTGTCCGCGCCGCTGGCGCTGCGCTTGGGCCTGTGGCGCGCTGCCACCTCGGGCGCCCTGCTACGCGATACGAGCACCATCCACAAGCTCGCTGAGGTGGACGCCATCATCTTCAACCGCGTGGGCACCCTCACCGACGGGCCGATGCACGTCATCGACGTCACGCCTGTCAAGGGGGAGAACCCGGACTTGATCCTGCGCGTGGCCGGCGCTCTTTCCCTGGAATCGAACCACGCCGTCTCCCAAGCACTGGTGCGCGCCGACCGGGAGGCGCGCGATAGCGGTGCAGGAGGGGAGGGGATTCCCAACTGGCTGGACGTAGGCGAGGTGAAGATTACCAAGGACGGCACCTTCGAGGGCATGGTGGAACTGCCGATGGAGGGCGAGACGCGGCACGTCAGGGCGCGCCTGTGGCGCCCGCACGATTTGGGTGAGATTCGCGACCCGCGCCTGGCCACGGCCGCTTTGAACGGCGGATCGCCCGTGATCGTCAGCTGGAAGGGCAAGGACCGCGGCGTCATCAACCTGGCCGATAGCTTCAAGGACGATGCCCCGGCCGCGATCGACCGGCTGGAGGACATGCAGCTGGAGACCTACATGCTCTCCCGCGACATCTATCCGGTGGCTCGCCGAACGGCGAACGCACTCGGCATTTCCACCGTGCTGGCCGGTATCGCGCCGAACCGTAAGGAGGCCACGGTGCGCGGCGTGCACGCCATGGGCGTGCGTGTGGCCATGGTGGGCGATAGTGATGTGTTGGGCGCACTGCGGGTCGCGGACGTGGGCATCCTCATGGCATCTTCCAACCGCATAGACCCTACCGCGGCAGAGGAGGTGGATGTGGTGATGCAGCGCGAGGACGTTGCCGCGCTGCCGGATCTGGTGAATCTGGTCCGCCATGTCCGCAACACCACTGACTGGAACGTGTGGCTGTCCTGGACGTACAACGTAGTCGGCGCGACACTGGCGGTCGTCGGTGTGCTCAATCCCCTATTGGCTACGGTATTTATGCTGCTCAGTTCCACTTTGATCGAAAGCCGGAGCGCCCGCATCTTGCACCGTAACTATGCGCGCGGCACACTGCGCCAGACCCACTCGTGGCAGGGCTGGGTGGAGCGCCGGCGGGAGATCCGCGAGTTGCGCAAGCAGGAGAAGCAGCGCGCCGAGGCGATTTCCCTGGCCCGTGCGGAGGCCGCGGACGAGGAGTATGAGCAGTCCCAGCGTTAGCCGCGCTAGGCTGGTGGGGATTGCAAGCTAACCACTAGTGAAGTGGCAGGAAGGATTCCTTTCGTGTCTGTTAATGCCGACCCTCAGCACTCAAACAACTCTTCGCACCAGGCCAGCGAGAAAGCCTTCGATCGGGCTCGCACGCTGATCCCGGGCGGGGTGAACTCCCCGGTTCGCGCGTTCGGATCTGTGGGTGGCACCCCGCCGTTTATCACCTCCGCGCAGGGTTCTACGCTGCACGACGTCGGCGGCAACTCCTACGTGGACCTGTTTTGCTCCTGGGGGCCGATGATCCACGGGCATGCGCACCCGCAGATCGTGGAGGCAGTTCGGGAGGCCGCGGGCCACGGTCTTTCCTTCGGTGCGCCGACCACGATGGAGGTTGACCTGGTGGAGGAGATCGTCCGCCGCACTTCCGTGGAGAAGGCCCGCCTGGTGAACTCCGGCACCGAGGCCACGATGTCCGCCATCCGCCTGGCTCGCGGCTACACGGGCCGCGACAAGATCCTGAAGTTCGAGGGCTGCTACCACGGTCACGTCGATTCGCTGCTGGTGGCGGCCGGTTCCGGCGTGGCTACGTTCGGCCTGCCGGATTCCCCGGGCATCACCAAGGCCGCCGCGGGCGATACCGTCGTGGTGCCCTACCGCGACGTGCAGGCCGTGGAAGATGCGTTTGCCTCCCACGCGGGCGAGATCGCCGCAATCATCGTGGAGGGTGCCGCCGGCAACATGGGCACCGTGAACCCGCATGGCTTCAACGCGGAGCTGCAGCGCATTACCCACGAAAACGGCGCCCTGCTGATCGTCGATGAGGTCATGACCGGCTTCCGCGTCAGCGAGTCCGGCTGGTACGGCAAGGACGGCGTGGCCGGCGACCTGACGACGTTCGGCAAGGTCGTCTCCGGTGGCCTGCCTGCCGCCGCTTTCGGTGGCAAGGCGGAGATCATGGATCACCTCGCGCCGGTTGGCCCGGTTTATCAGGCAGGTACTCTGTCGGGCAATCCTGTTGCCGTCGCCTCGGGCTTGGCTTCTTTGAAGTTGGCTGACGCCGCCGCGTACCAGAAGCTCGACGCGAATGCCGACGCGCTGGCAGGGATTCTGTCCGACGCTTTGACGAAGGCCTCCGTGGCTCACCACATTCAGCGTGCGGGCAGCATGGTGAGCGTGCGCTTCGCCGAGGGGGAGGGCGCGAACTTCGCAGACATGAAGGCCGCGGATACCTTCCGCTACCCGGCCTTCTTCCACGCCTTCCTGGACCACGGAGTGTTCGCCCCGCCGAGCGTATTCGAGACCTGGTTCGTCTCCACGGCACTGACCGATGCCGACTTCGAGAAGATCGCGGCGGCTGCCACCCCGGCTGCGGAGGCTGCAGCGGCGGCCACCCCTGCGGTTTAAGTTTCGCGCTGGGGTCTAATTCAAGGAATCTAAAACCCCAGTAAGAAGCACTTAAAGCAGGGTTTGCCTTACTTGGGTTGGGGTGCCGGGCACGCTAAGCTAGGTGACTATGGCAACGATCGTTCACCTTGTACGGCACGGAGAAGTGCATAACCCGGATCGCATTCTCTATGGCCGTTTGCCCGGCTATCACCTCTCCGAGCGGGGGCGGAACATGGCGCATGCCACCGCAGCGGACCTCGCTGACCACGACGTGGTGTACCTGGCGGCGTCCCCGCTGCAGCGAGCGCAGGAAACCGCCCGGCCTTTCTCCGAGAAGCTGGGGCTGGAGGTCCACACGGACGAGCGCATCATCGAGGCGGGTAACGATCTGCAGGGTCTGCACATCAAGGGCGTGCGCAGCGCGCTGTGGAACCCGAAGCGTTGGCCCATGCTGAAGAACCCCACCATCCCCAGCTGGGGCGAGCCCTACCAGGAGATCGCCGACCGGATGTGGGAGGCCGTCGACGCCGCGCGTGAAAAGGCCCGCGGGCACGAGGCCGTGCTTGTCACTCACCAGCTGCCGATCGTGATGATCCAGCGCGACGTGCAGGGCCTGCCCCTGGCTCACAACCCGGCCGACCGCCAGTGCGAGTTGGCCTCCGTTACCTCGCTGGTATTCGATGGCGGGCAGCTGACGGACATCTTCTATTCCGAGCCGGCGCAGGAGATTTAAGGTGCGCAAAAAGTTAACGGCAGCCCTTGCGGCAACTCTGCTCGCCAGCGGGGCGGCGCTCACCGCCTGCGGTGAGGAAAACACCGCGGGCAAGGACGCTGTGGCCAGCGGCGGAACGTTTGAATTCGTCGCCCCCGGCGGGCAGACCAGCATCCACTACGAACCAGAGGAGCGCAAGGAGGTCGCCGACTTCACCGGCACCAATCTGGACGGCGGCGATGACATTAACCTCTCCGACTTCGAGGGCCAGGTCGTGGTGCTAAACGCCTGGGGCCAGTGGTGCGGCCCGTGCCGTAGCGAATCCGATGACCTGCAGCGTGTTCAGGAGAAGCTGGAGAAGGACGGCGGCGGCACCATCCTGGGCATCAACGTGCGCGACAACGTTAAGGAAAAGCCGCAGGACTTCGTCAAGGACAACGGGATCACCTACCCGTCTATCTACGATCCACCGTTTAAGACCGCCCTGGCGCTTGGCGGCGTGCCGGCCTCCGTGATTCCCACCACCATCGTGTTGGATAAGCAGCACCGCCCGGCTCACATCTTCTTGAAGGAAATCACCGACAAGGAGCTGTGGGAGCAGGTCGAGCCGCTGTTGGACGAGGAAGCGTAAATGATCCTCGCGGAGTCCATCGGAGAGACTTTCGCGGATACGGCCGCAGCCGGTCCGCTACTGCTTGCGTTGCTGGTATCTGCCGCCGCGGGCCTGGTTTCCTTCGCCTCCCCGTGCGTGATTCCGCTGGTACCGGGGTATATTTCCTACCTCGCCGGAGTAGTGGGTGCGGAGACCGAGTTCACGGAACAAGGTGCGGTGGTCAAGGCAAAGCGTGGCCGGGTGGCCACCGCAGCCCTGCTGTTCGTACTGGGCTTCACCGTGGTGTTCGTGCTGGCGACGGTCACGGTCTTCGGGGTGATCAGCGCGCTGACGCCGAACCAGGACCTGCTGATGCGCATCGGTGGCGTGGTCACCATAGCCATGGGCGTGGTGTTCATGGGCTTCATTTCCCCTCTGCAGCGCGACACGCGCCTCAGTCCGAAGCGCTGGACCACCATCGCCGGGGCACCGCTGCTGGGCGGAGTGTTCGCCCTGGGCTGGACACCCTGCCTGGGTCCCACGTTGGCCTCCATCATTTCGGTATCCACCGGCACCCAGGGGATGACCGCCGCCCGCGGTGTGATCTTGATCGTCGCTTATTGTCTGGGCCTCGGGCTACCATTCATTGTCGTGGCGCTGGGGTCCTCGAAGGCGCTGACGGGTATCGGTTGGCTGCGCAAGCACTCCCGCACCATCCAGATGATCGGCGGCGCGCTGCTGATCATTGTCGGCTTGCTGCTGGTCACCGGGCAGTGGGCGGTGTTCGTGGACTATATCCGGGAGGTATTCATCTCGGATAAGACCCTGCCGATCTAAGCCGATTCGCTGCCGTCGGCTTAAGGGAAAAGGTCGCGGCTGAGAAGTGGGCGTCAATAATAACGAGAGAGCGAAAGTACGAAAGAGCAACCATGCTGAAGAAGATCCTGAGTTGGCCGAAGAAGGGCTGGCAGTGGCTCACGAAGATGAAGACTGCCCTGGTGCTGCTTTTCCTGCTGGCGCTGGCTGCGATCCCGGGCGCGCTGCTACCACAGCGGTCGCTCAATGAGGGCAAGGTTGCCGAGTATATTGACGCCAACGGGAAGACCGCCGAGGTTTTCGACAAGCTGCAGCTTTTCGACGTCTTTGGGTCCACCTGGTTTGTGGCGATCTACGTACTGCTGTTTATCTCCCTGGTCGGCTGCATCCTGCCGCGCAGTATCGACCACTACAAAGCCCTGCGTTCCTCCCCGCCGCCAGCGCCGAAGCGTCTGGACCGCATGCCCTACCACTACTCCGGCACCGTCGATGAATCGGTGGAGGACGTGCAGAAATCCCTGCGCGAGGAGTTTAAGGGCTGGAACGTCAACGAGGTCGATAAGGAAAACGACCGCGCCGGGGCATGGTCCATGTCCGCAGAGAAGGGCTATCTGCGCGAGGCTGCGAACCTGATCTTCCACCTGTCTCTGGTGGGCATTCTCATCGCGGTGGCGACGGGCAAGATGCTCTACTACGAGGGCCAGGTCATCGTGGTGGCAGGGACGGATACCGAGCAGTCGCAGTTCTGCAACTCCGCGGTCTCCAACTTCGATTCCTTCCGCAACGGCCCGGTGTTCGACGGCACGGGGCTGACCCCCTTCTGCGTGAACGTCAAGGACTTCAAGGCCGACTACCTGCAGAACGGCCAGGCGGTGAGCTTCGAGTCCAACATCGACTACGCGGGTAAGGAGGATGCCTTCAAGCCGACGGATCAGTGGCAGCATAAAACGCTGAAGGTGAATCACCCGCTGCGTATCGAGGGCAACCGTGTGTACCTCCAGGGCCACGGCTACGCCCCGACGTTCACCATTAAGTGGCCGAACGGGGAGAAGCGCACCGAGACCGTGCAGTTCCGCCCGGACGATATGACGTACTTCCTGTCCTCCGGCGCGGTGCGCTGGGATCCGCCCGCGGGCATGTACCCGGATCTGCAGGAGCGTCGCAAGAACCAGATCTCCTTGCAGGGGCTGTTCGCACCATCGGCGGAGTGGACCGGGCCGAACGGCAAGATCCTTTCCTCCAACTTCCCGGCAATGCGCGATCCCGCGGTGGCTGTTGACATTTACCGCGGTGACACGGGACTGGACGGCGGCCGCAGCCAAAACATCTTCGCGTTGGATTCGGAGGCCCTGCACTCCGGCCAGATGCAGATGCTGGACCGCGTGAACCTGGAGAAGGGCGAATCCGTCACCCTGGACGATGGCACGGAAATCACCTTCGACGGTGCCAAGGAGTTTGTGAACCTGCAGATCTCCAAGGATCCGACGACTACCTGGGTGCTGGTGTTTGCCGTGCTGATGCTGGCCGCGCTCGTTGCTTCCCTGGCAGTGAAGCGCCGCCGCTTCTGGGTGCGCATTACTCCGGAGGGCGAGGGCACGCGGATCCAGATCGCCGGGCTGTCCCGTACTGACTCCGCCGGCTGGGGCCGCGAATTCAACCGCCGTGCCGAACGCGTGCTGGGGCTGGAGGAAGAGGCTCTGGACGAAGCCTATGACGTGGATTCCGACGACTGGGAGGACCACATCGATGATCACCTGGCGCCGCGGGGTTGATTTACCCCGAACGGGTGATTGTGGAAGCGCGTGAACAGGCGCTAAGCTGATATTTTGTAGCGATTTAAGACTTTCTTTAGAAGGATTTTCGATGCAGATCGATCCGCAGCTATCCGAATTCTCCGACTTGGCCTTCCGCTCCGCAGAGTCCCTGTACCTGCTGGCGCTTGCCATCTCCCTGGTGTTCTACGGGATGGTTCGCGTGGGTGCGGACCGCCGCCGTCAGCGCGCCGAGGAGCTGGAGAAGCTGCAGGCGGAGCACTCCGCACGCGCTAACTCCACCGCCAAGGTGACCGTCGGCGCAGGCGCTGCGGGCGATGCGGCCGACTCGGATGTCGCCGATGCCGGTGAGGTCACGGGCGACGACGTTGAGCCCGACTTCGCCTCCTTCGAGGCGCAGCTGCCGGAGCGTCTGCGTTCCGAGAGTATCTCCAAGACCCTGGATCGCGCCAACAAGCTCGGTGGCATCACCCAGTCCCTGGTCTGGCTGGCCATCGCAATCCACGCGGTGTTCGTGATCCTGCGTGGCCTGGCCGCCAACCGTTTCCCGTGGGGCAACCTCTTCGAATACGTCGGCGTGGTCACCCTGTTCGCCATGGTCGTCGCCGCGCTCATGATCCGCCGCAAGGCGATGCGCGTCATGTGGCCGTGGATCCTGACCCCGGTCGTTGGCCTGCTGTTCTACGCGGGAACTAAGCTATACGCGGAGACCGCCCCGGTTGTGCCGGCGCTGCAGTCTTACTGGTTCGTCATCCACGTATCCGTGGTCTCTATTGGTGCCGGCATTGGCTTGATCTCCGGCATGGCTTCCCTGATGTACCTGCTGCGCCACAAGTACCCCAAGGGTAAGGAGAAGGGCCCGCTGGGCAGCCTCGCCGCTCCGCTGCCGGACGCCACCAAGCTGGATGCGCTGGCCTACCGCACCGCCGTCTGGGCACTACCGATCTTCGGTTTGGGTGTCATCTTCGGCGCCATCTGGGCGGATGCCGCTTGGGGTCGCTTCTGGGGTTGGGATCCGAAGGAGACCGTCTCCTTCATCACCTGGATCCTCTACGCCGCCTACCTGCACGCCCGCGCCACCCCGGGCTGGCGTGGCTCGAAGTCCGCGTGGATCAACGTCTTCGCCTTCGCCACGATGGTCTTCAACCTCTTCTTCATCAACATGGTGGTTTCTGGCCTGCACTCCTACGCCGGCCTGAACTAGCCTGGCGTTAGATTCTTTGTCTTGCCCTAACTGCGGAAGGATCTTCCCGTGACCGAGCACAATGCCGCTCAGCACACCTTCATTTCGGACCTCACTGCCCCGAAGGACGTCGAAGGTGGTCGTGCTGTTCCACAGGTCAAGGTTGAAGCCAATGTCGATGGTGCCCGCGTGGTGCGCCTCGCCTTCCAGTCGGGAGATGTGTTTGCAGATCACAAGGCGCCGAAGCCGATTCTGGTGATGGGGCAGCAGGGGCGCATCGAATTCACTGTCTGGCCTGGTGCTGAAGCTGAAGGTACGCCTGAGATCGTGGAGCTAACCCCAGGTACCGCAATCCATGTACCTGCCCACCAACTGCACGCTCTGCGTAGCCTCGGCGATGCTCCGGCAATAGCTACGCTGATCCTGCTAACAGGGGAGTAATGTGAGCAGTTTTTCCACCGTCCTTGTCACCGGCGGGGCTGGCTTCATCGGCGCGAACTTCGTTCATCGCACGCTGGAGACCAGGCCGGGCGTCAAGGTTCTTATTTTTGACGCCCTCACGTATGCCGCGAACCCACTGAACCTACGCACTGACGACGGCATCCCGCTGGAGGTTGCCTATCCGGGACGGGTGGAGTTCATCGAAGGCGACGTGGCGGATGCCCCGGCGTTTCGTAAGGCCCTCGAGCGGGCGATTACGGTTACCGAACAGCCCGCCTCACCGCAGGGGGCGCAGCAGAGCGTCGACAAGTCCCAGCAGTCTGCCACCGACCGGGTGGCGATCGTGCACTTCGCGGCGGAGAGCCACAACGATAACTCCCTGGCTACCCCCGCGATCTTCGCCCGCAGCAACGTGGAGGGCACCCTGAATGTCGCCCAGGCGGCCGCGGACCTCGGGGTGCGCCTGCACCACATTTCCACCGATGAGGTCTTCGGTGACCTCGCCCTGGACGATCCGAATCGCTTCACGGTGGATACCCCGTACAACCCCTCCTCGCCCTACTCTGCATCCAAGGCGGCGGCGGATCACTTCGTCCGCGCTTTTGTGCGTTCGCGGGGGTTGAAGGCCACTATCTCCAACTGCTCGAACAACTACGGCCCGCGCCAGCACCCGGAGAAGTTCATTCCCCGGCAGATCACTGGCCTGATCGAGGGGCATCGTCCTCGCCTGTACGGCACGGGCGAGAACGTCCGCGACTGGATTCACGTGGATGACCACAACGATGCGGTTTGGACGATCCTGGATTCCGGCAAGCTGGGGGAGACGTACCTCATCGGTGCGGAGGGGGAGCGCTCTAACCTGCAGGTCGTGCGGGACCTGCTGGAGCTGTTCGACCGCCCGGCGGATGACTTTGTGCACGTCACCGACCGTCCGGGCCACGACCGCCGCTATGCGATCGATCCCAGCAGCATTGCCGAGCTGGGGTGGCAGCCGCGCTTCACGGACTTCGCTTCCGGACTTGCCGAGACGGTGGAGTGGTACCGCCGCAATGAGAAGTGGTGGGTTGAGTCCAGGGTGGCGTCCGAAAGAAAGTACCGCGACGCTGAAGAAGAGTTAACCGAGGAAGAAATAACTGCAGAAGCGAGCGATCCCGCGTAGCGTCACGCGCGCGGGGGTGACCACCCTTTTAAGCAAGGCTTGACTAACTAAGTGAAGACTATATAAGGTTCGGCTAACCGTACGTTGAGCTTTTGTTTCAATCTTGTAAGGGAAAAATGGCAAAGAATCGCATCAAGCTGCTGGCCGCACTCGTGGCAGCAGGAATGTCCCTAGCCGCCTGTGGCTCCGCCGACGAGGGCACCTCGAGCAACCAGTCCAGCAGCGACAGCACGATCTCCATCGAGGACAACAACGGCGAACTGCAGGTTCCGAAGAACCCGAAGTCCGTGGTCGCACTGGACAACCGCAGCTTCGAGATCCTCAACGAGTGGGGAGTGGAGCTTTCCGCTGCTCCGAAGAAGCTGGTTCCGGCGACCGTCACCGATTACAAGGACAACGAGGAGATCAAGGACCTCGGCAACCACAAGGAGCCCGACTTCGAGGCTCTGGTGGCAGCCCAGCCGGACCTGGTGATCAGCGGCCAGCGCTTCAAGGACCGCGACGATGAGATCAAGGAACTGGTTCCGGATGCGGCCGTCGTGGAGCTGGAGCCCCGCGAGGATAAGCCGATGGACGAGGAGCTGATCCGCCAGATCACCACCCTGGGCGAAATCTTCGACAAGAAGGACGAAGCCGACAAGATGGTGCAGGATTTCAACGATGCGAAGGATCGCGCGAAGAAGGCCTACGACAAGCTGGATGGCGACAAGAAGGTCATGGCCGTCAACGTCTCCGGCGGCGAAATCGGCTACGTTGCGCCGCACATCGGCCGCGTATGGGGTCCCGTGTTCGACTGGCTGGGCATGGACCCGGCACTGGAGGTCGACAACGCCTCCAGCAACCACGAGGGCGATGACATCTCTGTCGAGGCCATCGCAGATGCGAAGCCGGACTGGATGCTGGTGATGGACCGCGACGGTGCCATCAACGCGGACAAGCCGGATTACTCCCCGGCGGCAGACGTGATCAAGCGCGCCGATGCGCTGAAGGGTGTGCCGGCGCTGAAGGAGGATCGCGTGCTCGTAGCACCGCAGGATACGTACATCAATGAGTCGATCACGACCTACACCGAGATCCTGAACTCCCTGGCAGACGCCTTCGAAGGGAAGTAAAAGAGCGAACGCTTCGCGCCGCCGTGCAGCACCGTGCATTGTCGCCGTGCCGCGCCGCACATTGCTATAGAAAGTGAATTGAACAGCTCGAATGACTGCTCAGAGCACTACGTCACCCGGGGTTCGCAACGAACCTCGGGTTGCGCGTACCCGGGGAAAACTCGTCGACTGGAAGTTTCTCGTCGCCGCAGCGATTGTAGGGGCGCTTCTCGTCGGCAGCCTGTTGATCGGCGAATACGACGTTTTCAACGCGCAAGATGGCATCGACATGTTCTCCATCACCCGCGTCCCGCGCACCATCGCATTGGTGTTGGCGGGCGCGGCGATGGCTATGTGCGGGCTGGTGATGCAGATGCTCACACAGAACCGCTTCGTCTCACCGACCACCACCGGCACCACTGAATGGGCGGGTCTGGGGCTGCTTTTCGTGATGATCGTCTTCCCCGGTGCGACTGTGATGGGGCGGATGGTCGGCGCCGTCGTGTTCTCCTTTGTCGGCGCGATGGTGTTCTTCTTTTTCCTGCAGCGTGTATCGCTGCGCTCCTCGCTGATCGTGCCGATTGTGGGCATCATGCTGGGTGCGGTCGTCTCTGCGGTCTCCACCTTTGTGGCTCTGCAGACGGACATGCTGCAGCAGCTGGGCGTGTGGTTCGCCGGTAGCTTCACCTCGGTCTACAAGGGCCAGTACGAGGTGCTGTGGGTGGTGCTGCTGGTCGTGGTAGGCGTGTTCCTGCTGGCTGACCGGCTGACCCTGGCTGGACTCGGCGAAGACTTCGCCACGAGTGTGGGCATGAACTACCGCCGGATCGTGCTGGTCGGCACCATCATGGTCGCCATCGCCGTGGGCGTGGTGACGGTCGTGGTCGGCAACCTGCCTTTCCTGGGGCTGATCGTGCCGAACATCGTCTCGATGATCCGCGGTGATGACCTGCGCAGTAACCTGCCGTGGGTGTGCCTGGTGGGCATCGCTACCGTCGCCGCCTGTGACCTGCTGTCCCGCACACTGATCTCGCCTTTCGAGATCCCTGTTTCCGTGGTGCTGGGCATCGTCGGCGCTGTGGTCTTTGTTGTGCTGATTGTGAGGAACCGCTAATGACGAATCAAACCCTCGAGCGGCTGGTTCCGCAGCGTTTGCTCTCGAGCACTCTCGGCCGCTCATCAGGCGCGTTCCCCACGCAGTCGATGGCGGCGAAGTACTGGCTAGCCCTGGGGATCATCGTTGTCCTGGGCGTGGCATCTGCAGTGGGGTTGCTGGCCTATGGCAACCCGATGCCTTTCGGCACGCGCGGTTTCTGGCTGCTGGCGGAGCGTCGCATGAATGCGGTAATCGCCATTGCCATCGTCGCGGTTGCCCAGGCGGTAGCCACGGTGGCCTTCCAGACGGTAACGAATAACCGCATCATCACTCCGTCGATCATGGGGTTCGAGTCGCTGTACGTGGCCATCCACACCTCTACCGTGTTCTTCCTGGGTGGCAGCGGTCTGGTGGAGGCCCGCACCATGACGACCTACATCATCCAGCTGGTGCTCATGGTCGGCTTCGCGCTGCTGCTGTATTCCTGGCTGCTCACCGGCAAGAACGCGAACATGCACGCGATGTTGCTGGTCGGCATTGTTATCGGGGCAGGTTTGGGGTCGGTGTCTACCTTTATGCAGCGCCTATTGACGCCCAGCGATTTCGACCTGCTGACCGCCCGCCTGTTCGGGTCAGTGAATAACGCGGAGCCGGAGTACTTTCCGATTTCTATCGCGCTGGTTGCCGTGGCCGCGGGCGCGCTGCTGCTAATGTCCCGCACTCTCAACGTGCTGGCCTTGGGGCCGGATGCGACGACGAACCTGGGCATCAATCACCGGGGCAAGTCGATCATCGTTCTCATTTTGGTCGCAGTCCTCATGGCTGTCTCCACCGCGCTGGTTGGCCCGATGGCCTTCCTGGGATTCTTGGTGGCTACGCTGGCCTACCAGTTCGCGGGTACCTCCGACCACCGCTACGTCTTCCCGATGGCCATCGCCACCGCGTTCCTGGTACTGGCGGGCGCGTACTTCGTGATGAATCACATCTTCTACGCCCAAGGCGTGGTCTCGATCATCATTGAGTTGGTCGGCGGTACAGTGTTCCTCTACGTCATTCTTAGAAAGGGTCGACTGTGATCAAGCTGTCCGAAGTCGCTAAGAAATATAGTGACGCCTCCGGTTCCGGAGCCAGCATCGGTCCGGCGAATCTGGAGATCCCCGCCGGGGGAGTTACCTCCCTGGTCGGCCCCAACGGTGCGGGCAAATCAACCCTGCTCACCATGATGGGGCGACTGCTGGATCTGGACGAGGGCACCATCGAGGTCGCCGGCTTTGACGTGAGCACCACAAAATCCAAGGACCTGGCGAAGGTGCTGTCGATCCTGCGGCAAGAGAACCACTTCGTCACCCGCCTGACGGTTCGCCAGCTGGTGGGGTTCGGCCGCTTCCCATACTCGAAGGGAAGGCTGACGCGGAAGGACGAGGAGATCATCTCCACCTATATCGACTTCTTCAACCTCCGCGAGCTGGAGAACCGCTACCTGGATCAGCTCTCCGGCGGGCAGCGGCAGCGCGCTTATGTGGCGATGGTGCTGTGCCAGGAGACCGACTATGTGCTGCTGGACGAGCCGCTGAACAACCTGGACATCGCCCACGCGGTGCAGATGATGAAGCATCTGCGCCGGGCGGCCTCGGAGTTCGGCCGCACCATCATTGTGGTGCTGCACGACATCAACTTCGCGGCGAAATATTCGGACAACATCTGCGCCGTCAAGGACGGGCAGATCGTGCGTTTCGGCACCCCGGAGGAGCTCATGATCGACGAGATCCTAACCGACATCTTTGACACCCCCGTGACCGTCGTCGACGGCCCCGATGGGCCCATGGCCTGCTACTTCTAAGCCCGCCGCCTAACCTTTCCGTTGGCTGTCCGGCTGCGCCGCTAAAGTAGAAACCATGAGTGAAACCACCCCGCGCACCGACGAGCTACTGGCAACCGCTGCACCGGGCAGCATTGTGGATCTTCCCATCCCTGGCGCCTGGGCTTATGTGCCGAAGGTGCATGGCGACGAGCGCGGCAGTTTCCACGAAAGCTTCAAGGCGGAGGCTTTCGGCGAGAAGCTGGGCTACCCCTTCGAGGTGGCCCAGGGGAATCTTTCACGTTCCTCCCACAACGTGGTCCGGGGCATTCACTTGGCGGATGTGCCGCCGGGGCAGGCGAAGTTCGTCAGCTGCCTTTCCGGTGCCATCACGGACGTGCTGGTGGATGTTCGAGTGGGCTCGCCGACATTTGGCCAGCACATCACCGTGGAGCTGTCTGCGGAGAATAACTTCAGCGTCTACGTGCCCCTGGGTGTGGGCCACGGGTTCCGCGCACACACCGACCAGACGACCGTGAACTACCTGGTCACCGAGGCATACAACCCGCAGAGGGAATATGGTATCGACCCGTTTGATGCGGAACTGGCTGTAGCTTGGGGCGTCACTAAGGAACAAGCCGTACTATCCACCAAGGACGATTCGGCGCCGAGCTTGAGCGAGGTGCGCGACCGCCTGCCCGAATACCGCGAGGTGCGGGCATGGGAGGCTCAGCTGCGCGCCGACTGGGCCGAGGCGCTGCAGGCCGCCGACGAGTGGGAGCAGGCCGACTGATGAAGGGCATCATTCTGGCCGGGGGAACCGGCTCGCGGCTGTGGCCGATTACGCAGGGCATTTCCAAGCAACTGGTGCCCGTGTACGACAAGCCGATGATCTACTACCCGCTGACGACTCTGATGCTGGCGGGCATCCGCGACATCCTGGTGATCACCACGGGTGCGGACGCGCAACAGTTCCGCGGGCTGCTGGGCGACGGCTCGCAGTTCGGCGTGCAGATCAGCTACGCGGTGCAGGACCAGCCGAATGGCCTGGCGGAGGCCTTCATTGTGGGCGAGGACTTCATCGGCGACGACGCGGTGGCTCTGGTGCTGGGTGACAACATCTTCTACGGCACCGGCCTGGGCACCCAGCTGCGGCGCTTCCACAACCCAGACGGAGGGGCGATCTTTGCCTACTGGGTGGCCGAACCCGAGGCATACGGAGTGGTGGAGTTCGACCGCGAGGGCACGGCCCTGAGCTTGGCGGAAAAGCCCGCGGAGCCGAAGTCCAACTATGCAGTTCCCGGACTGTACTTCTACTCCAATGACGTGGTGAAGATCGCCAAATCCCTGGAGCCCAGCGAGCGTGGAGAGCTGGAGATCACGGACATCAACCGCCGCTACCTGGCGGAGGGGCGCCTGCACGTGGAGGTGCTGCCGCGCGGTACCGCCTGGCTGGACACGGGAACGGTGGACGACCTGGCCGCCGCCGGCGACTTCGTCCGCGCCGTCGAGCAGCGGCAGGGCCTGAAGATCAGCTGCCCGGAGGAAGTCGCGTGGCGCCTGGGCTACATTGACGATGCGGAGCTGCAGGCATCTGCGTCAAAGTTGGGCAAGAGCGCCTACGGGCAGTACCTCAGCGCGCTGCTGAAGCGTGGGAAAGAGCGGTAGACAAGTGGCTATTTCGATCGAGACCATCCCGGAGATGGTGGCGCGCACCTGGCGTGACCTGGAATGGACGGGCCAGCGAGTGCCGAAGCAGGGCATTGACCACGCAGTATTGATCCTGGACGGGCTGCGCTCAAAGGAGTATGAACTCAACGACATGCTGCCTGAGTCCGTAGTGGTGCGCGTGCCTTTCGAGAAGGAATACCGGGAACAGGCGATGCTGGAATCCTCACTGATCGCGCAGCTGTTCCGCCGCACCAAAGTGCGGGTGCCGGGGACGGTGCGGCAGGCCTACGCGCGAGGGACCTTCAACACCGCCGAGCCCGTGATGCTGACCATGCAGACCGAGCTGCTGGGCGAACCGCTGACCGCTGAGCTCTGGCAGACGCTGTCCACCAGCCAGCGCGCGTGGGTGGCCGAGCAGCTGGGCAGCCTGCTGGCCACGATGCACGCCTTCGACCCGGATGTGCTGCCGATGAGCCGCGTGGATTCCTGGTGGACCGACGGCGAGGCGACCAGTGAGTTGAACCACGCGCCACGCACCCTGCCGGGCAAGCTGGAACTGATGAAGTCCCGCGCGGATACGATTCTGGCCCCGCACCTGAGCGCTGCAGAGGCGGACTTCGTGGAGCGCGTGTTTGCGCAGGTGGACGAGTTGATCTCCCGGCCGGAGCAGCAGCGCGCCCTGACCCACGGGGAGCTGCACGAGGATCACATGCTGTGGAATGCCGAAGGCGGAGTGGGCGTGATCGACTTTTCCGACATGACCGTCGGCGACCCCGCCTTGGACTATGCGCACTTCGCGGGCATCGCCCCGGAACTACCGAAGATGGTTTACGAACAGGCAATCATCCAGCACGAGCAGCGCCGCCAAGCCCCCGTTGTGCCGGGTGTGCCGCAGCCGATGCCGGGGCCGCTGTACCGCGCGCCCGATGGTGGCCGCACCTCCGAGAGCGCCGAGGATACTGGTGTGCTGCGCCGCGCGGAGGTCTACAAGGACTGGGACAACATCTTCCTGCTGATCGACCACTACCGCACGGGCCGTTCGCCGCGCATGGAGCTGCTCTAGCTACTCTCCGTCTTTCGGAGCGTCCGGGCCGTCCGTGTTCTCTGGGCCATTCGGCCTCTGCTCGTCGCGGGTGTTCTCGCTGCGCTGGTCACCACGTGCCTCGCGTTGCTGACGTTCGCGGAGCTCTTGGCGGCGCCTCCGCTCGGCCTCTTCCGCGTCCTTGGCCTCCTGCGCGCGGCGCTTCTTGAAGCGCTCCTTTTCGATGTTCCACAGAAAGTCCGGGTCGTCGTCCGGCCCCTTGTGGCTGAGCCCTTCTTGTTTATTATTGACGCCCCTACGCCTCAACGGCGACCCATTCCCCCAGGTCTGTGGACCGAATGCCTTCCACAGAAGCACGATGGTGACGATGATCAAGATGAGCAAAACAAGGCGACCCATGGTTTCCAGCATAGAGGATTCACCCGCGTTCACTTCCGGCCGGTGATTACCGGTTATCCAGGGGGTGAACGTAGTGTTGGGGGCGTGACTAATGATGATGTGAAGGCAAAAGGCTCGTCGGTCGACAAGGGCAAGGCTGTACGCGACATTGCACTGTACGGCTTCTTACGCCTGGCTTTGTTCCTAGTGCTGACGTTCATCATCCACATGGTCGTGGTGTTGCTGGGAATGGCGAACTACTTCCCACTGCTGATCAGCATGACGTTGGCGCTGATCCTGGCTCTGCCGCTGTCGATGTTCATGTTCAAGGGCCTGCGGTTGCGAGTGACCCGACAGGTGGCGGCGTGGGATGCCGATAGGCAGGCCCACAAGCAGGAGCTGCGTAACCAATTGCGCGAGCGCCTGGACGACTAAGGCGATTAAACTGACTGCCATGTATGGCAGACCCCAGGACGTTGTGGTGTGGGTGAACCCGCGAACCCAACGTGGCAAGCAGCTCGGCGGGCTGGCTATTGGGCTAGTGTTCGCCGCTCTCGCTGCGGGGTGCGTGGCCATGATGGTGGTCGAGAAGACTCTGATTCCGCTGGTAGCCCTCGCGCTGGTGGGGCTTGCGATGTTTGGCTGGTACACCAGCCAGCGACAGGCCAACGCGCGGGCTACTTCCAGTACGACGATCAACCCGGCGCTTGTCGTGGACGATTCGGGGGTAGGGGATGAAGCTATACGAATCCCGTGGAGCGACATTGCGCGGGTGAACGTGATCCGCACTCGCTATCGAAGCGTGGGGCCAGAGTCGGTGGGGCTGGGCCCCGAGCTTGCCGATAAGTGGACGCGCAGTGCCGGGGTTCTGGATGAGGAGTTTGCGTTTGAGGTGGTGCTCCGCCCTGGTAGCCCCGGTAGTTCTGGCGTACCGACGCAGTCTGCGTTGGATGTGTATCGCATCCAATCGGTGCAGGGGGTGGCAGCAGTGCCGAGCCTGCCGCGAGGAATCTACGAGGTCGATGCGATCGGGGTGACCTTCAAGTTGGGCTCCGCTGTTCCCATGGCATGGCGGGATGGCCTGGCCCAGCAGATCGCGGACAATGTCCGCTTCCGCGGGGTGGACTTCGGCCCGGCTCCCGCGTAGCCCAAAGCTAGCTCTGTTTAGGCAAGCCGGCTCTGTTTAGGCCAGCGAGACTGCTCAGGCTAGGCCAGCAGGGCGCCGGCAAACTCCAGTACCGACCACAGCAGCATTCCGCGGCCGAGCATGCCCAGCACGGGAATCAGCGCCCTGCCCTCCGCGCCGCCGGTCACCGGGCGGGCTGCCACCACGAACAGCGGAACCGACAGCAGGGCGATAAGCCCCCACCAGTGGCCGATGCTGATGCCGATAGTGACGATTACCGCCAGGGAAACCAGCCCCACCCACAGGCGGCGGGTGTTCGCGTCCCCCAGGCGAACGGCCAGGGTGATCTTGCCGGTGGCGGCGTCAGTAGGAATGTCCCGCAAGTTGTTGGCTAGGTTCACGGCGCTGGAGAGGCTGCCGACGGCGATGGCCAGCAGCAGGCCGCGCCAGCTTACGCTGCCGGTCTGGGTGAATTCCGTTCCCAGTACCGCGACCAGGCCGAAGAACACGAACACCGCAACTTCGCCCAGCCCTCGGTAGCCGTAGGGGTTCTTGCCGCCGGTGTAGAACCATGCGCCGGCGATGCAGGCCGCGCCGACGAGGATCAGCCACCAGGCGCTCAGCAGGCTCAGCACTATGCCGGCGACCGCTCCCACGCCGAAGGAGGTGAACGCCGCGTACTTGACCTTCTTCGGCTCCACGAGCCCGCTGCCGGTCAGGCGCAGTGGGCCGGAGCGGTCGTCGTCCGTCCCCTTGATGCCATCGGAGTAGTCGTTGGCGTAGTTCACGCCGACGATCATCGCTAGGGCGACAACGCCGGCCAGTACGGCCCGCAGGGGGTTTGCCTCGCCCGCCAGGGTGGCCGCCGCGGTGCCAGCCAACACCGGGGCAACGGCGTTCGCCCAGGTGTGAGGGCGTGCTCCCTCCAGCCACTGGGCCGGGGTTGCGCCGGGATACTGCCTGGGGGTGGAAGTCATGGTCCGCCTTTCTTGGGGCTCGCACTGGGGAGCAGCGCCCGCGAGTATGGGGTGCCGCAAACCTCTTCAGTTTAGTCCTTGGGTGCCGGGACCCAAGCTCGTAGGTGCTGGGGTGTGTAGGTGCCGGGGCGTTTACGAGTGCGGCTGCCCGTAGAGCTCGTCCAGCATCGCGGCGGCTTGCTGCCGGTCGGTCTTGCCCGGCCCAGTGGTCGGCATCTCGCGGATAGCCCAGGCACGCCTGGGAACCAGACCTGGCCCCGCCTGCCCGCGCATTGCCTCGCGCACCAGGTCGGTCACTTCGCGGGGGTGCTCGGCCGCGCCGTTGCCAGCCTCTCGCAGTACCACCAGCGCCCCGATTGACTCGCCGAACTCCGCGTACTTGGGATCCTCCACGCCTGCCGCAAACGCAGCCTCGGCTCCTGGAATCTGCTGGCAGATGGCCTTTTCCACCTCTTCTGGGAGCACCTTGTAGCCGCCGGTGTTGATGGCCCCGTCGGCGCGCCCAAGAATCCGCAGCGTGCCGCCCGACTCTTCGCCGCCGCCTGCTAGAACGCCGCCGTCCAACACCCCGATGTCGGAAGTCACGAACTCACCCGCTACCGGAAACGCCTCCCCTGAATCCACGTTGCGGTACCCGTCCGCCACCATCGGCCCGCTGATCCGCACGCGTCCGGCGCCGCGCTCGTCCGCGCCGTCGATCCGCACCCGCGCGCCCGGCAGGGGTTGGCCGTTGTACACCATCCCGCCCGCCGTCTCGCTGGAGCCGTAGGTCAGCGCGATCTGTGTTCCTTCCTCGGCCATCGTTTCTATGACGCCCTCACGCGCTGCCGCGCCACCCACCAGCACGCAGGCGTAGCGTTTCAGTGCCTTAACGGCGGCGGGGTCTTCAGCGATTCTTTCCAGCTGTGCGGGTACGAGGGAGGTGTAGAGGTCCACGCCCGGGTAGGTTTCCGCCAATGCTTCTGTGTCTGCGATGAAGCCCGCTGCGGTGAAGCGCGCGTCGGCGTGCGGGCGCTGAGCTTGTCGGTGTTGGGCTTGCAGGTGCGCGGCGGCCAGGGGAGTGTAGCCCGCTCGCAGGCTGCGGAGCATCACCTGCAGTCCAGCGATGTGATGGGCCGGAAGTGTGAGCAGCCACGCCCCCGGCTGTGCTTGATAATGGCGCTCAATAAAGGAGGCGGTGGCGTCCGCGCTAGTGGTGAGCTGCTGCGACCCGAGCACCGCACCCTTCGGTATGCCTGTGGAACCAGAGGTGCAGGCGATGAGTGTGCCGGGCGCCACCACGTCGTCGTCTAGAGAACTCCCCGCGCGCATTTGTTTTGGCAGTTCAGGGCAAGTTTGTTCCCAATCTGCGGGGAGGGGGAGAATGGAGATTTCTCCCGCGAGCAGCCGCTTAAGAGCCTCTAGGGAGGCAGCGAAAAGCTCGGGCGAGGCCGCGCTGATGACGGTCGGCTGCAGGGGGACGAGGGAAGAGTTTCCGGTCATGCTGACCAATGTACAAGTCGGCTTGGACAGCCCGCCCCGGTCATCCTGGTTGGGTATCGAGGGGGACGAGGCTAGCTGGCTTCTAGGCCGAACTCCTGGACTCGCTTCACGGTGGACTCCAGCTCCGCCGGGCCGGGGAGGCGCTTGTGGACGGCGAGGAAGCTGGCCTGCACATCCTGGCGGGTGGCTGGAGTCTTTCCGGTGTCGATGAGGTAGGCGATGATGTCGAGGTAAGAGGGGCTGCGGGTATCCAAAGCGTTCAAGAAGGGGGTAGGGAGGTCACGGTTGGCTTCGAGGTAGATGCGGTACTCCTCGGGGAGGGCGAGCGCATCGGCGACATCGGGGGCATTGGTCGCGTCGGGGGCTGCCGGGTCGGCCCCCTCGGGAGTGTCGGTCGTCCAGAGCTTTGCTCGGAGCTGACTAAATGGGTTGAACATGGTGCGCTCTCTCCTTCCTCAAAATCCGTGGATTTGCAATATTAAAACATAGGGTAATCAACAATTGTTGGAAAAGTCAAGCATTTTTTCTACCCACCTTATTTGGGTTTAGAGAACTTAAAAACAAAACCCCGCAGGGGAGGGTTTCTGCCCTCCTGCGGGGTAGTTGTGCAGATCAGCTACTCAGATGCAGAGCGCGGGTGGCTTGTGGCCGTTAGTCGCCACCGCCGCCATCTCCGCCGCCGTCTCCACCGCTGGAGCCGCTGTCCGAGCCGGAATCTGAACCGGAGCGGGAGAAGCCGCCAAAACTGTTGTTGCTGGAGGGTCCACTGCTCTGGTCGCTGTTCCACTGGGTGGTAGGGGCATCAGCGTCGCTGCCGTTCGTCATGCCCGCCGCGCCGGCGCCACCGGCAACGCCAGCGGCGCCAGCACTGCCAGCGTTGTCCGTGCCACCGATGGTGTAGCCAGCGTAGCCGTCGTTTCCTCGATTGTTCCAGGGTTTACTGTTCTGAGACTTATTGCCCTGGTTGTTGCCCCAGAAGTTGGAACTCTGGTTGTTGGGGGCCTGCGCGGGCGAGCCCTGGAAATTAGAACCCTGGTAATTGGAGCTCTGGAAGTTAGAACCCTGGTTGGCGGACCCATAGCTGCCGTACGGGCTCTGGCCAGTATTCGGAGCTGCATTCGGGGCTCCAGCCGCTCCGGCAGGCGCAGCTGCGGGAGCATAGCTACCGTTGGCCTCCTGCGCCGCCTTCTCCTTACGTTCCTTGCGGGCACGTACGGGCGTCATAAAGAGATAGTCCAAGCTAAAGCGACCCGAGCCGGATGCGGCCAGGGCGAGGCCCGCCGCACCCAGAACCCCGACGAGCTCCCAGCCGCCATCGGCGACGAAGACACCCTTGCCCCAGTGCGCAAAGCCGAAAGCGAAGGCCATCTGGATAAACAGCAGCGGGCCGACAACCCGGACAAGCAGGCCGAGAATCAGCAGCACGCCCGCGGCGAGTTCGAAATAAGTTGCGATCTGCGCGGTTGCATCTGGCCACGGTACACCCATGGAATCGAAAGATTTAGCAGTGCCGTCGATGGTCCAGGAATCGTACTTTTGCCAACCGTGGGCGATCAGCACGATGCCCACGAGGATGCGGGAAATCGTGATGCAAACATCTTTAAAAATATTCATGTCGCTAACGGTACCAACTTAGAGAGGGCATGGCCGGGCTTGTGGCAGGTCAATCTGCTACAGATAGAGGCCAGAGCCACCATGAATCATTCCGAACCTCAGACCCTGATCGTGAGCGACTCGCAGGCGGATCGCCGCCTGGATAAATACATCCGCTCGCAGGTCAAGGGCGTACCCGCCACGGTGCTGTTCCGCCTGATGCGCACCAAGCAGATCACCGTCAACGGCGCCAAGTGCAAACCCGACCAGCGCACCGTTGTCGGCGACAAGGTTCGCTTGCCCGCCCTGGAAGTCGCCGCGGAGAAACCGATGCCAACGGGGGATCGCAAGGCGGCGGAACAATTGGCCCGCAGGCTGTCCCGGCATATCGTTTTTGAAGACGGCGACCTGCTCGTTGTGAATAAGCCTGCCAACATCGCCGTGCACGTCGGCAGTGGGGTCAAGGCTGGGGTGATCGAGGCGCTGCGCGTGCTACGGTCGAAGGTAAAGGAACTAGAGCTGACACACCGGCTTGATAAGGAAACCTCCGGGCTGCTGATAGTAGCCAAGAACTCGAAGATGCTGCGGCACCTGCAGGAGCTCCTGCGTGCCGGCGGGGAGGACATCCAACGCTACTACCTGGCGGTGGTTTCCGGTGGGGTGAAAAAGGCCGGTAGACAACCGCAGCGGATAGAGGCGCCACTGCGCAAAACCGGGGCGGCCACGGTGGTGGATCGCCGCGCCGGGCAGCGGGCGGAAACGAAGCTGTGGGTGAAGAAGCCGTGGGGAACTGCGGGTACTCTCGTGGAGACACAGCTGTTGACAGGCCGGAAACACCAGATCCGCGTGCACCTGCAGCACCTGGGCCATCCGATCATCGGGGACTCTCGCTACGGGAACCCCGCCGCTAACCGGGCGGCCGCGGAGAAGGGGGTGCGGATGCTGATGCTGCACGCCTGCAGGCTGGTGGTGCCGCTGCCGGATGGCGAGGTGCTGGATGTGCACGCCCCGATGCCCCCGGCGTGGAATAAGCTGCGCGGCTAGTGGAGGGGCGTTCATGCCCAATCAATTTTGTCCACAAAAGTGGTTAGGTTTAATTATCTTATTGATGCCTCGTCCTTGTTGGGATTTAATTCCTTTGAGGGTGGAGTTGCTGCCCCGATGTTGAAAAGGGGATGGATCCAAAATGGTGAAAATGAAAGCTGTGGTTGCAGGCTTGGCCAGAAGCGATACTGGTAATAAGAAGCAAGGAGATCGCGGTGTGCGTTGCTAACTTTCCTGTGAGGTTGAGTTCCGACGCATGAAACTATCATTAGAAGAACTGAGCTTCTCGTATAGGAAGATCTTTGGTAAGAAGCCAGTGTTGCGCTCCATTACTGGAACCTTTAATGAAGGTGTCACGGGTATCTTGGGGCCGAATGGTTCCGGTAAGAGTACCTTGCTGAATATTGTCAGTGGTCGGTTGAAATCTCCGAAGGGTTCAGTCTACCTGGTGACAGAGCATGGGCGGAAAACGATGGATGAGTATCAGAGAAACTCTTCTATTGGCTACTTACCGCAGCGTTTCACGTTTGTTCCCGGGATGTGTGTCAAAGACACTGTTGAATATGTTGGATGGGTTAATGGTCTAACGGGGAAGCAACTTAATCGTGCTGTGGAAAATTCGCTTGATGTTGTTCGTCTGAATGAGCAGCAAGTGCTGAAGGCTGGTGCGCTCTCGGGTGGACAACGGCAACGGCTTGGACTCGCGTGCGTCCTTGTGCACGAGCCGGAGGTAATGATTCTCGACGAGCCGAAGATGCTCAAGGGAGATACCCGTTGCTTGCTCTCCCAGTCTACCGGATATGCCTTGGCAGCGTAGAGATCCGGACAAGGACGTCCCGGCGTTCCTAGTCGATACGGAACCTGTTTCGGTACTCGTTCGGGGCGACGTTCAAGGCTCTGCGGAAGGCACGGGTGAGCGTGTCGACGGTACCGATGCCACACGCGGTGCGGCACCATCCATTCCTTCCTCGTTGACGCCGGCGTCGCCCCGTCAGAGGCGGCGCACTTCGTGCCGCACCAGGCCAATAGCGTCATGCTCGCCGAACTCCTCGACACCCTCGACCTGCCCAACGCGACCCAGCACTTGGTTGTCGAACGGCTCGGCAACCCCGGCTCCGCCTCCATCGCGATCACTCTCAGCGAACTCGCCACGCCCGGCCAAGCGATCCCTGGCGACTACGTGCTTTTAGCGGCATTCGGTGGTGGCATGTCCGTCGGCCTCACCCTCATACAGTGATGAACGGCACGCGTATCTACTGACTTGAAATTCAGGATTACGCAATGACGGATGTGAGGCAGTCTCCCTCAAGCGATTGGCTGCCTCATATTCTTGACCAAATGCTTCGTTATCCCCAGGCGGATCGTCCAGGATCGCGCGAATTTGATCCGTTCAACCCTTGCCAGGAACTCTCATCCTGTTCCGACCGACTTTCGATCGTCCGAAAGGTCACGCCGGTGCCAAAGAACGACTGAAGTCCTCAGGGACGGCTGTCGGGCAATTGAAGGGAGATCCCCGCGTCGTTGAGCGCTGCCCGCCCGGCGGGAGTGATACGCACGGCCCGGGTACGACCCCTGCGGGAAAGCCATTCCTTATCCAGCAGAGTCTTGCAGATTCCCGTGCCGAGAGGGCCGGCGAGGTGGAAGCGGCGTTCGGTGGAGTCCATGCACGACCTGCCCGTGTCGAGCATCTTCGGGGGCACACCCCACTGTATGAACAAGCGATGACCTTGATTAGTGACCTGACAGTGCGAGTCGATGAACTCGTGCTCTTCCAGTTGTTCAGCCAGGCGCACCCCGAGCTTACCGGCGAGGTGC
The DNA here is from genome assembly GCF_039907245.1 of Corynebacterium sp. c24Ua_83. NCBI lineage: Bacteria > Bacillati > Actinomycetota > Actinomycetes > Mycobacteriales > Corynebacteriaceae > Corynebacterium > Corynebacterium sp. c24Ua_83. The sequence goes on from NZ_JASBOI010000008.1 coordinate 73,032, forward strand.
TGATAACAGGTGCGGCCTTCACGTAGGTTCGCATTCGCCCGTGACGCGCTGAGGCTGTGAGGAGTGGGCAGGGGCGAGCGGGCGACCACGCCAAGGCTCTCGACCACTCGTGCGATGTCTTCCCCGGCCAGGCGAATGTAGCGGTGCCGGCCCTGCCGAATGTCGTGGACGAGACCGTGGGTGACGAGCACGTCAACATGCTCGCTCGCCGTCGACCGGGCCAGGCCCGCGTACCTGCCCAGTTCACCAACCGTCCAGGCCCGCCCGTCCATGAGCGCAGCACACATGGCCGCCCGCGACGAGTCAGCCAGAGCCGACGCGACTGTCGAGATATCCGGGACCGCTTCAGGAAACACGCGCGCAACCATGTCTCCAGTGTGCACCCGGAACTGTTCGGTGACGACCGAACAATCGCAGGCGTAGTTTGAACTCACCAGATTCATTGCATCAGGAGACGAAGGGAGCGATCGCGATGAACGGGGACCGCCAACGGCTACGCGGGCACTACGATGAGGACTTCTACTGGGAACGCGTTGACCGCAACCTGGGTTGGCTCGGCGACACCACCGAGGAACAGCGTGAACGCCAAGCACGGTTGCGCGATGCCGTGATCGGCATCGTCGGCACCGGGGGCATCGGCGGTGCCGCAGCCGCCCGCCTGGTGCGCATGGGCGCACTCAACCTGAAACTGGCCGATCCCGACCACTTCGACCTGACTAACGTGCAACGCCAGTACGGCGCCGGGCGAGACACGATCGGCCGCAACAAGGCCGAAGTCGTCGCGGAGCAGGTCTTCGCACTGACCGGGGATGCCAACATCGATGTCTTCCCCGAGGGCATCACCCCGGACACGGCTGAAGAGTTCATGGACGGCTGCGACTATGTGATGGACCAGATGGAGTTCTACCAGATCAGCAACCGCTACGCCCTCCATCGCGCCTTCCGCGCCTCGGACCGGTGCAGGTTCATGTTCAAGATCCCGACCGTCGCGCACTCGACGGTCGTGTTCACCTACACGAAGGACTCGATGCCCATCGAGGAGGTCTACGATCTCCCCGAGGATGCCGAGTTCACCCCGGACGTGATCCACCGGCTGATGGAACGCATCATGCCCGAGCATCAGGACTTCCCCTCGCCAGGCACGCTGGATGAGTGGTTCGTGGAGAAGCAGACGATGCCGATCTTCGGAGCCTGCCCGCCCCTGGCCGAAGGCGTCCTCGTTGAACGCCTCGCCCAAGAGATCATGGACTTGCCCGGCCGTACGCCTCTGCCCGTGCAGCCCGGGTACGCGCTCTTCGACACCCTGACCTGGGAAGCGAAGACCGTTGAGAAGGCGTGGTGGGCGAAATGACACGCATGGTGCTCTTCACCGAGACCAATTCCGTCTTTGGCTCTTACTTCCTCACCCGACTTGCCAGGCACGATGATGTCATCCTGGCGGCTGTGGTGCTGCGTGAACCCGGCGCACTCTGTGACTACTACCTCGATGAGCCCGAGCCCCTCGACCTCGCGAAGGACGCCGCCGAGCTGGATGTGCATACGCTGCGGCCGGCGCACATCAACACCGACGAATTCATTACCGCCATTGGGGGCCTGGCGCCGGACTACTTCATCGTCGCCAACTACCAGCTGCGGCTCGGGCAGCGACTCCTCGCGGTTCCGAGCTACGACGCCCTCAACTTCCACCCCAGCCCGTTGCCCCGCTATGCGGGGCTGGCACCGTTCTATTGGATGGCCGAGAACCACGAGACCCAGGGTGGAGTCTCCGCAGTGCGAATGACAGCTGGGCTCGACGAGGGCCCCCTCGTCGCCCAGCAACTCCTCGCGCTCACCGGGGGAGAGACGGCCAGGGAGATCCGGGACATGCACTTCGCCGCGTCCTGGCGCCTGTTCGATCTGGTGCTGCCGACACTGCTGGACCGGTCCTACCGGACCTGGGATCAAGACCTGAGCAAGCGCACCTACTTCGGCCACCCGCCCGCCGAGGCTTCGCTGGAGTCTCGCGTATGACCGCGCATCGGCGCACGGCGCTGGTCGCGACCCTCCTCGGTTTCTTCATCGTCATGCTCGATACGACCATCGTCAATGTCGCCCTCGCCGAGATCGGCACTGACCTCGACACGACGGTGGGCTCACTGCAGTGGGTCGTCGACGCTTACACCCTCGTGTTCGCCGCGTTCCTTCTCACAGCTGGGGCCGCATGCGACCGTCTCGGGGCCCGCAGGGTCTACCTCGCTGGCCTGGTGGTCTTTGCTGTGCTCTCGGCCGTGTGCGCCCTCGCTCCCACAGGCGGGTTCCTCGTCGCTGGTCGCGCCGTCCAGGGCGTGGGCGCGGCAGCGATCGTGCCGGGCTCTCTGGCATTGCTGTCGGCTGTGTACGACGATCCGAAGGAACGAGCACGCGCCATCGGACTGTGGGGCGGCGCAGGAGGTGTTGCCGCCGCGATCGGACCGGTCCTGGGCGGAACGCTGGTGTCGACGATCGGGTGGCGGGCGGTGTTCTGGGTCAACCTCCCCATCGTCGCTATCGGCTGTCTGCTCACCTTGTGGGCAATTCCCGCGCTCACGGGCAGTCGCGCGAGACGGGTGGACCTACCCGGACAGGTGCTCTCCGTGCTCACGCTGGTGGCAGTAACCTATGCAGTCATCACCGCAGGCGAACACGGATGGTCACCCTGGCAGGTAGCCGTGCTGATCGCCGGGGGCGTCTTCCTCGCCCTGTTCATCATCGCAGAGCGACGACACCCGGACCCGATGCTGCCGATGGCCTTGTTCACTCGTGCCCGGTTCTCCGTGGCCGCAATGGTAGGGCTCGCGCTCAACATCAGCTTCTTCGGACAACTCTTCGTGCTCTCCCTCTTCTTCCAGCAGTACCTGGGATACGAGCCGTGGCTGGCAGGCCTCGCGCTGGCACCACAGGCGTGCAGCGCCGTGGTCGCGTCACCGCTGGGCGGCCGTGCCGTCGCCCGGTGGGGCGCGTTCCCCACCATGCTCACCGGCCTGGTAGTCGGCACGATTGGCTTCAGCAGCCTCGTGCTGCTCACCGCAGAAACCCCTTACGTGGTGGTCGCGGTGTTGACCTTCACGGCTGGATTCGGGATGGCCTTCGCGATGCCGGCCGCGACCTCGGCCGCAGTGGACTCGGCCCCGCCGGAACATGTCGGCATCGCAGGAGGAGTCATCAATGCCGCCCGCCAGACCGGCAGCGTCGTCGGCGTCGCAGTCCTCGGCGGAATGGTCGCCAGTGGAGCGTTCCTCACAGGCTTCCACACAGCCGTCGCGGTCGCCGGTGGAGTCTTCGGTGCCGCAGCGCTCGTAGTTGCTGCCACCATCATCAGTCACCTACAGGAGCCAGTTACACCTGAAGTTTAGAATCATTGTGTGATGAAGCACCATCGGAGGAGGTCGAAGAAGCCGCCAGTCGAACGCGTACTGTGCTCCGAAACTGGTAAACGCGAATACGAGCACTATGATGACGCCGTGCATGTAGCACTGAAACGGTCGCGACGGGCAGGGCCGCTGCGGATCTACGAATGCCCCTCGTGCGGGTCGTGGCACCTAACCAAGCGCCCTGACTGGGGCAAACCACCGGCGAACTAATGACACTGTACGGGTCTGTCTCGGCGAGGAACGCTCCGGAGCGCGTCTTTCCTGGACGCTCCAGGAGTTTCGTTCTCATGCATAGGCAGCCGAGGCGCGCTGCAAGGCTTGTAGCCCTGAGGTCAGTGAACTGCTCCCCG
>NZ_JASBOI010000009.1:0-73899 GCF_039907245.1 Corynebacterium sp. c24Ua_83
GATGGATCGCCTTCTCCTTGAATTCGGCGGAATACTTTCTGGGCATAGTGCCAATCCTTCCTTAGCAAAGGTAGGAACTAAACCCAGGACGCTTCACACTCCCCCGCGGGCTAGCATCGAACCCATGAGCCCTACCGCAAATCAGCCTAATGGCACACCCGACACCCCTGACAAACCCGGCATCTCCAACGACTCCAACGCACGCCCGCTACACGCGCAGATCGTTGCAGAACTGGGAGTACGCCCCAGCATCGACCCTGCCAAAGAAGTAAAGCGCCGCGTCCAGTTCATCGCCGACTACATGCAGGCCACAGGAGTGCGCACACTAGTGCTAGGAATCTCCGGTGGCCAGGATTCCACCCTGGCGGGAAGGCTATGCCAGCTGGCGGTAGATCGCCTCAACCAGGAGAACGCACAAGCTGAACAGTCAGTGCAGGAGAATACGTCCCAGCCCTACACATTCTGTGCTGTGCGGCTGCCCTACGGAACCCAGGCCGACGAGGAAGACGCGCAGGTAGCTCTGAGGTTTATCGCACCGAGCATGGGCGTCACAGTAAACATCAAGGGCGCCACCGACGAATCGGCGCGCGCGACGAGCGAGGCCCTCGGCATCGCTCAGGTCAGTGACTTCAACAAGGGCAACATCAAGGCTCGCGAGCGCATGATTGCGCAATACGCACTAGCAGGCGAGCTGGGCGGGCTTGTAGTTGGCACGGACCATGCGGCAGAGGCAATCACCGGTTTCTACACGAAGCACGGCGACGGTGCAGCGGATCTGGTTCCGCTAGCAGGACTCACGAAGCGACAGGGCGCAGCGCTGCTGCAGCACCTCGGCGCCCCGGAAAGCACGTGGCAGAAGGTGCCCACGGCAGATCTGGAAGAAGACCGCCCCGCACTACCCGACGAGGAAGCGCTGGGCGTGACATACGCACAGCTCGACGATTACCTAGAGAGCACCAGTGGCGCGGCCGACATCGACCCGCAAGTCGCCGAGCACATCGAGAAGCTATGGTTCCGTTCGCGCCATAAGCGGCACCTGCCGGTCACCCCGCACGATGATTGGTGGCGTAGCTAGGCTCCTGTTCTGGGCGCAGCTAGAAAACGAACTGATCCAGGATCAGCGCGGTAAACGCCAGGAACCAGGCGATAATAACCACCAGCGGCATGCCCAGCGCAGAGTGCGCTACGTCTTCCCCCGCCTCGCGTCGCTTCTCGCGTTGGATGTGGACCAACGTCATCACGAACATCGGCAAGGTCGCCGCCCACACCGCCATGCAATAAGGGCATAACGCTCCGATGGAGTAAATCGCAGAGTAGGCCAGCCAATGCACGAATGCTACGCCAAAAGCCAACCCGGCCAAGGTGCAGTACCAGATCCAGCGCGGCAGCTTAGCCCCAACGATCAGCATCACGGCGAGGGTCATCATCACCGGGAAACCGATCATCCCGATAAATGGGTTCGCGAATCCAAACGTAGCCGCCTGATCCGAGGCCATAACATCCGTACACGAGATCACTTCGTTGAAGGTGCAGGCAGGCTCGAAATTAGGATCCAGCGCCATCTGCACCTTGTCGTGCATGATCAGAGCGGAAAAGATCAGCCCGATCGTGGATAGCACCAGGAAGGTGTAGCCGAAGCGTTTGGTAGCACCTAGACCGTTCATGTGCTCGCTCTCTTTATTACTGACGCCCTCACGCCCCCACCACACCCACACCTGCGCTTTCTGGCACGGGGTGAACCAACCGGGGGTCGCTGTCCATCGTTGGACTAGGCGATTTCCGATGGGGTTAGATTAGCACGGGGCACGCTAGCACTAATACAAGAAAACCCCCGGTCAATTTGAACTAGCCCCCGAAAGTTGGACTGGTTTAACTCTAGGCGGTTAGGGCTTCAAGGGTCTGATTCCGATATTGCATCGGGGTCAGGCCCTTGAGTCGTTGTTGGATGCGTTCGGTGTTGTACCACTGAATGTATTCGTCGATTGCTTGGTTGAATTCTGCGACGGTGTCGAAGACTTCACCGTGGTACATCTCGGTTTTCACGTGCCCGAAGAAGTTCTCCATGACCGCGTTGTCGTAACAGTTGGCTTTACGCGACATCGACTGAACACCGCCGTTGTCACCGATCAGGTCGCGCCACGAGGCGTGCTGGTATTGGAAGCCTTGGTCAGTGTGCATCATCCACCCGGGTTCAGGCGCACACGTTTTAATCGCCTTGGACAAAGAGGCAGCGGTAAACGCTGTCGACGGCGATGTAGCCACGGTGTGAGCAACAATTGAGCGATCGAACAGGTCCATCACCGGTGACAGGTAGACCTTGCGACCTGCAACCCTGAACTCGGTGACGTCGCTGACAAAGACGGTATTTGGCTGATCCGGGGTGAACTTGCGGTCAAGCTTGTTGTCAGCGATGTGACTGATCGTCCCAGCATAGGAAACATAAGGTCTACGTTGGCGAATCTTGGCTCGCAGCCCCATCTCGCACATGAGCTTGTACACGAGTTTGTGGTTGACCACCCACCCCTGGTTACGCAGGTCAAGTAACACTCGCCGGTAGCCGTAGCGATGCTTGTTGCGCTCGAAGCTTTCCCGGATCTCGGCCTTGAGCGCGGCGTGCTTATCCGGCTTACTGAGTCGTTTCTGGTGGTAGAAGAACGTCGACCGTGGGATACCTGCTGCCTTTAGGAGATACTCCAGGCGGTGGTGCGACTTGAGGATGACAATCGCCTGGACTTTCAGGCGCGTCTCTGGTTCCTCAAGTCCCGCAATTTTTTTAGATAAGCGTTTTCCGCTTCCAACCGCGCGATCCGGCGCCGCAGCTTCTCCTCTTCGGTCAGCGGCTTTGGCACAGCCGAACCTTTGGGCCTGCCCTTCGGCTTCGGTTTTAACGCCTCGTCGCCACCTTTACGCCATTGCCGCGACCAATAACTGACCAGCTGGTCCGACGACAGGTTAAATTCACGCGCAAGATCCATCTTTGTCTCGCCGGAAAGGTGGCGCTCGACAACTTCCTTTTTGAACTCGAACGAATACTGCTGCTTTGTCGGTTTCTCCACAAGACATAGCCTGCCATGCAGCTGAAACCGACGATAGAGCAAACGGACGGCGTTTTTGGGGACACCAAGAGCATTGGCAGCGGCTGTTTCGCCCATGCCTTGCTCGAAACATTCCACCAGCTGTTCACGCTGCTGCTCATTCAGCGAACTTCGGGGTTAAGGGTCAGAAAGTGTGTCTGAAATCGGGGATTTCTAAGGTCTGACCTGTAGGTTCTCGCAGAATATACGCTTTGGGAGCATATATCTGGCTTTGGGACGCTAAATCCACGGTGTGGCTGTCTGCCTGTGGTAGTCGGCGGTGGTGTGGTGACCCAATGCCAAAGAATCGACCACGCTGCCACTGCGGCGGCGATACCAAACGCAATGGAACGACCAGCAAAGGCACGACCCGATGGCGATGTAAAGCCTGCGGAGCCTCGGTCAACAAACGCCGGCCAGATGTCGCCAAAGCTGCTACTTTTACCCAGTTCATTGAGCACTGCACCACCACAACCTCACTGGAAGCATTGGCCGACCGAAATGGGGTCAGCGTCTCCACAATGAAACGCCGATTTAGCTGGTGCTGGCTGGTTGACGTTCCCGACCCCACTATCGGTCATACCGGGCGAATTTATGACCAAGTCTTCCTTGACGGCACCTACACGGCCAGCGGATGCTTAATCGTGGCCGCCACCCTAGACCACGTCATCGCCTGGCACTGGTGTAAACGCGAAACCACCCGCGCCTATAAACAGCTATTAGAGCGCATCCCAGCACCTTTAATCGCCGTCATCGACGGCGGGCAAGGAGCTGCCAGTGCCATCAAACAGTGCTGGCCTACCACACTCGTCCAACGCTGCCTGGTGCATGCTCAACGCGTGGTACGCCGCTACACCACCTCAAGACCACGCACGGATGCTGGGCGCACTATCTACCGGCTAGCACTCAAGCTCACCCGCATTAGCACTATCGAGCAAGCCAGCCAATGGGGCGCACAACTGCATGAATTCGCCACGGTCTACCGCACCTGGTTAAACGAGAAGACCCTCGTCAAAGACCCCCAAACAGGCCGTTGGACACGAACTTGGACCCATGCCAACGTGCGCAAGGCCTACAACAGCCTCAACCACCTCTGGCGCAGCAACCTGCTATTTGTCTACCTCAACCCGCCCGAAGAAGTCCTTGATACTGACCAGATCAAAGCCACCACCAACAGCCTTGAAGGCGGAATCAACTCCCAGCTGAAACTACTAGCACGAACACACCGCGGACGACGAGGAGAACACCAACGCCGAATGCTCGAGTGGTGGCTCTACCTAAAAACTGAACTGCCCGACGACCCCGTAGAAATCGCCAGGCAATCCAACTGGGGACAGGACCAACTCGCCAAAGTACAAACCCTGACCCACAACGAGAACCAAGCCGACCACGAAACAGGACGACCAGCCCTCTACGACAACGCTATCGACACCAACTACACCCATTCAATCGGCATCCAAAAAGGCCAAATCTAGCCCCAGCAACACGCCGAGCCAGACACACATTTTGACCCTTAACCCCCCATTCAATCGGCATCCAAAAAGGCCAAATCTAGCCCCAGCAACACGCCGAGCCAGACACACATTTTGACCCTTAACCCGAACTTCGTGCTCTCAATGAAAACTGCTCCCCACTAGTCGGTAACTGATTTCTCAGTCCAACTAATGGGGAGCAGTTCAATTACGACCGGAGGTTTTGTGTTCTGTGGAGCTAACGGGATTCGAACCCGTGACCCCCACACTGCCAGTGTGGTGCGCTACCAGCTGCGCCATAGCCCCGTTGCACTTTGCAAGCGAACAGACTTAAAGCTACAACACTGGAATTCAGTTCACCAAATCGCCAGGTGACAGTGGGGTGTAGCCGGGTGCAGCGGGGTGCAGCCGGGTAGCGCGCAGGCGCTACTTGCCTTCCAGGGCCACCGGAACCCAGGAGCTCAGGGTCTGGTCCGGGTTGGACGGCGGGTCGAAGCGCTTGCCATCCTTGTACAGCAGCGGCGAGGAAACGCTACCCTCACGCTTCTCGACCTCCTTGTCGTTCTTCTGAGCGACCTTCACGCCGTCTTCCTTCACGGACTCATTGCGGATCTTTTCGACCACATCGTCATTCACGCCGATCTTTTCAGCTGCGTTGGCCAGGTCATCCCAGCCCCACTGACGGGTAACCGTGGACTGCTCGTCCATCATCAAGCGGTGAATATTCCAGAAGGCGTCTACGTCGCCAGTCTTAGCCACAGCCCACGCCACGGATGCGCCACGGGTGGACGGGCCGGACTCATCGCCCCGGTCCAGGAAGTTCAGGAAGCGGAACTTCACCTTCACCTTGCCGTCTTCCAGCGCACTCTTCAGATCTCCGCTGGATGCAGTTTCCAGCTGTGCACAGTAGTGGCAGCTGAAGTCCTCGAAGACTTCGACGGTCGGCACATCGTCGCCGGCATTCTCCGGCTCCAGAGTGACGGCGTTCTCGTCAGTCGTCATCTTCACATCCACCTTGTCATCCGGCAGGGTGATGTTGTCGACTTTGTGCTGCTGGTTGTTGTACACGATGAAACCGATGGCTACGGCTGCGATAACGAGGATCGCAATGATTCCCCACAGGAAGCCATTGCCCCCTTTTGAAGCGTTAGGGGCTTTGATCTTCTGGCTCACTGAGCGTTCCTTTCAAGATGATGACGTGTCTACTGGGCATGAGCGTATCGCAGGTTTCTGGCAATCCCCTGAATCGACCCCGTGATTTTACGCATACCTGCAGGGAACCTGCGAAGTTATCCCAGCACGCCGTCGACGACGACCTGCGCTTCCTCCAGCACCTTGTCCAGGTGCTCGGCGCCATTGAAGGACTCCGCGTAGATCTTGTACTTATCCTCCGTGCCACTCGGGCGGGCGGCGAACCAGGCATTTTCGGTGGTCACCTTCACCCCGCCGATGGCCGCGCCGTTGCCCGGCGCCTCGGTCAGGATCGCCTCGATTTTCTCGCCCGCCAGCTCGGTGGCCTCCACGTCGCTGGCGCTGAGCTTCTTCAGACGCTCCTTTTGCTCGCGGTTGGCCGGAGCGTCGATGCGCTTGTACTGCGGCGCGCCCAGCTCGTCGGCTAGCTCCTTGTAGCGCTCGGACGGGCTCTTGCCGGTCGTTGCCTTGATTTCGGACGCCAACAGGTCAGCGATAATACCGTCCTTATCGGTAGACCAGACCTGCCCGTTGTGGCGAAGGAAGGAAGCACCTGCCGATTCTTCTCCACCAAAGCCCACGGATCCGTTGACCAGCCCCGGCACGAACCACTTGAACCCAACCGGAACTTCCATCAGCTTGCGCCCCATGCGGGCCACCACGCGGTCGATCATGGAGGAGCTGACCAGGGTCTTACCCACGGCGGCATCCTGCGGCCAGTTCTCGCGGTGGCTAAACAGATACTCGATAGCGACAGCGAGGTAGTGGTTCGGGTTCATCAGGCCTGCATCTGGGGTGACGATTCCATGGCGGTCGGAATCGGCGTCATTACCAGTAGCGATGTCATAGGAAGCCCCACCGGCGCCTGCAACAGCGTCGACCAGAGAGGCCATCGCGGACGGCGAGGAGCAATCCATGCGGATCTTGCCGTCAGAGTCCAAGGTCATGAACCCGAAGGCCGGGTCGATGGTGGGGTTGACGACCGTGAGGTCCAGGCCGTGTACGTCGGCGATGCGCTCCCAGTAGGCAACGGAGGCACCGCCCATCGGGTCGGCGCCGATGCGCACGCCCGCGCTACGAATGGCCTCAATGTCGATGACCTCCGGCAGCGCAGCAACGTAATTGCCCAGGTAATTGTGGTTTTCCACCAGTTCAGTGGAGGTGGAGCGCTGCACGCCAGACAGATCCGCATCCAGGTACTCGTTGGCGCGGCGGGCGATCCAGCTGGTGGCGTCAGTATCTGCCGGACCGCCGGTTGGCGGGTTGTACTTGAAGCCACCGTCACGCGGTGGGTTGTGGGAGGGGGTAACAACAATGCCGTCGGCTCGACCTGCGCCGGTGCCCTCTGGGCCGCCGGGCAGCTGCTTGTTGTACTCCAGGATGGCGAAGCTGATCGAGGGGGTGGGTACAAACCCGCGCTCCTGGTCTACCTTCACGGTCACCTGGTTGCCAGCCAGAACCTCCAGTGCGGTAGCCTCGGCCGGTTCGGAAAGCGCGTGCGGGTCACGGCCGATGAAAACCGGACCGTTGATTCCCTGCTCGCGACGGTAGTCAACGATGGCCTGGGTGGTGGCCAGGATGTGCGCCTCGTTGAAGGCCCCATCGAAAGCGCTGCCACGGTGACCGGAGGTACCGAAGCTCACGCGCTGGCCTGGGTCAGCCAGGTTCGGAACCGTGGCGGAGTAAGCCTCCAGGAGGGCTGGGATGTCGGTGAGGTCGTCGGGGGTGGCGGGCTGGCCAGCACGTGGGTGCATGATGATTCCTTCGGTCGGTGCCTGAAAGCATTTTCTTGCTACTCACCATTTATCGTGCCCGATTCCGGCGGGTTTTTCAGCGCTCTCCCCGCGCTCTTCTACCCCGCCCCCGCGCTTGTCGCCACTCCTCGCCGCTGCCCGGCATTTGTAAACAGCCCCAGCGAATTTGTCTAAACCCTTCTTCCACACTTCTTTACAGGCGTAACCTCTGTAGTCCATGCAAGACGTTTCCTTCGCCGAATCCCTCCAGAACACCCTGGACAAGATCGACCAGTTCATCTGGAGCCAGTGGCTCCTGATCCCATTACTGCTGCTCACCGGCCTATGGCTAACGATCCGCCTGGGTGGCGTGCAGTTCCGCAAACTGTTCGTAGCCCTGCGCCACGGGCTTATCGACAGGAACGACGAGGGTGGCGAAGGCGATATCACTCAGTATCAGGCGCTCACCACTGCACTGGCCGCAACTGTCGGCGTGGGCAACATTGTGGGTGTGGCAACCGCCATCTCCATCGGTGGCCCCGGCGCGCTGTTCTGGATGTGGATCACCGGCCTGGTGGGTATGGCCTCTAAGTACTCGGAGGCTTTCCTGGGTGTACGCTTCCGCGTGGCCGACTCGAAAGGCAATGTCTCCGGCGGTCCGCAGCGCTATCTTTCGGGAGGCATTCCGGGTGGGCTGGGCACGTTCCTAGCGTGGTTCTTCACCATCGCAGCCATCATCGCCTCCTTCGGCATCGGCAACCTGACGCAGGGTAATGCCGTAGCTGCGGGCCTGGAGGACACCTTCGACGTCAGCCCCACCGTCACCGGCGCGGTAATGTTCGTGCTGATCGGAGCGGTTCTCCTCGGCGGCATTAGCTCCATCGGCAGGGTGACCTCGGCCTTTGTTCCGCTGATGATTCTTATCTACATCGGCGGCGGCATCGTAGTGCTGGCTTTGCACGCAGGCGACATCCCGAATGCTCTGGGGCTTATCTTTAATGACGCCTTCACGGGGACCTCTGCCACCGGTGGATTCGTAGGCTCCGGCATCATGCTGGCCATGCAGATGGGTGTGGCCCGCGGCATTTTCTCCAACGAGTCCGGCATGGGATCAGCCGCAATTGCAGCGGCCGCCGCGAAGACCACTCACCCTGTGCGCCAGGGCTTGGTCTCTATGACTCAGACGTTTATCGACACGATCATCGTGGTGACCATGACCGGCCTGGTGATCATCACCACCGGCGTGTGGGATACAGGCGAGGATAATGCGGCCAACATGACGGCTCAGGCCTTTAGCAAGGGCATCGGCTCGGAGTGGGGTGGCACCATCGTCTCCCTCTCCATCGTGTTCTTCGCTTTCTCCACGATCCTGGGATGGTCCTACTATGGCGAGCGAAACGCGGAGCGTGCCTTTGGCCCCTGGGCTTCCCTGCCCTACCGCATGCTGTTTACGTGTGTGGTTTTCGTCGGTGCCACCACGGAGATCGGCCTGGCCTGGACCTTCGCGGACATTGCCAACGGCCTGATGGCGCTGCCGAACCTGGTGGGCATGCTGATTCTCTCCGGGCTCATCGCCCGGGAGACGAAGGCCTACCTGGACTTCGACCCGACCCTGCGGGCGCGCCCGGAGGATGTGGAGAAGTTCCTGGTGGAAACCAAGAACCCCTGGCGCAGCGCGCTGTAACCAGCGGGTTATAACGCCGCCTCTAGTTGGCGCAGTTGAATTCCACGGATAGGGCGATCGTACGGTTCGAATCGTCCTCCACTGGGGTTCCTTCGACGACATAGTTGTCGCCTTGGCGCTTCACCGTGGCCGAGGCGGCATGGTCGTCATCGATCTCATATTCGACACCCTTGTATTCGAAGTCCAGGGACTCTAGGGCTGGCTGATCGGTGTAAATATCGATGTCCAGCTCATCACGATCGTCGTCATCCTTGCCGAAATCGGCCTCTAGCACTTCGCGTCCGTCGTCCTCATCCAGTTCGCAACGCACCGGGGAGAACAGCTTGGTATCCACTTCCTTGCCATCGACGGTGATCCTGTGGAGCTTGCTGCCCGAATCCTGTTGCGCGGGAGCTTCTTGAGAAGCTCGGGATTGTTCCGCCTCCTCTGGGGCAGAAGATTCCTCAGCACTCTCCTTCACCGTGGACGTGACGGTTTCCTTCTCTGCGGCGCCATCATTCGAATCTTCAGACGAACAGGCGGCTGCCGAGACTCCCAGTGCGCATGCCACTGCTACTGCGGCACTGCGACGAGCAATTTGCGAACTAACAATTTTCTTAGCAGGTCGTAAATTTCTCATAATCGCCACGCTATCAAAAATCAATTAAGCAAAACCCCTCACAGGGTTTAGTGATCTGGATTACAGTCGCGAGCATGACTTTCGCATCGCAGCACGGCCTAAACGCTCCACTCACTCCTCTGCGCTTCTTGCAACGCTCCGCACAGGTTCACCCCAACAAAATCGCCGCAGTCGACGGGCCACGGCGCATCACCTTCGCAGAGTTCAACGAAGACGCCCAAGCCTTCGCCCACGCGCTGATCGCCGACCAGGTGGCCGAGGGCGACCGCGTGGGCATCCTCGCCTCCAATAGCTACGAGGCTCTGCTCGCTCAGTTCGCCGTGCCGCTGGCGAATGCGGTGACGGTGCCGATCAACACCCGCCTTGCACCTAAGGAAGTCAACTACATCCTCGACCACTCCTCCATCGACGTCCTCGTCGGCGAGAAGGAACTGATCGACCCCATCCTCGCCAGCGGCGAACGAGACCTGCGCCGAGCCGTGTACATCGCCGACAAGGAAGGCGTAGAGCCCCCGGTTGAAAACGGGGCAACTGACGCGCAGGGGGCGTCACTAGTAACAACATTTAGCGACTACTTGGCCGCGCACCGCGACGAAGAGCCACTGCCCTACCGGGTGCACGATGAGAACGAGACCATCGCGATCAACTACACTTCCGGAACCACCGGAAAGCCGAAGGGCGTGATCTACACCCACCGCGGCGCATACCTGAACGCGCTGGGGCAGGCGCACACGCAGCACTTTAGCCACGACACTGTGTACCTGTGGACGCTGCCGATGTTCCACTGCTCCGGCTGGTGCACAGGCTGGGCGGCGATGGCCGTCAGCGCAACCCAGGTGGCGCTACGCGCGGTGCGTGGCCCGGAGATGTGGGAGCTGATCCGCACCGAGGGCGTGACCGCCATGTGCGGCGCCCCGGCTGTGCTGAACACCCTGGTAGATGACGAAAACAAGCGCCGTGTGACGAACCTGCGTGTCACCACCGCGGGCGCGCCACCGAGCCCGACGACCATCACCCGCTGCGAGAACATCGGCGTGGAGGTCACCCACGTGTACGGCCTGACCGAAAGCTACGGGCCCTTCACCGTCTGCGAATCGCAGCCCGAATGGGCGGACATGACGGTCCGCCGCCGCGCGATTTTGAAGGCGCGCCAGGGCGTGGCGTCCATCACCAACGAAGATGTGCGCGTGATCGAGCCGACCGAAAACCTAGACGAAGCGCTGGTAGACGTGCCCGCCGACGGCGCAACCCTGGGTGAGATCATCCTGACCGGCAATGGCATCATGGCAGGATACTTCAAGGACGAAGAGGCCACCGCGCACGCCTTCCGCGGCGGCTGGTTCCACACTGGTGACCTCGGAGTGATGCACCCCAACGGCTATATCCAGCTGATGGACCGTGCGAAGGACGTGGTGGTTTCCGGCGGCGAAAACATCTCCACCATTGAGGTCGAGCAGGCTGTTATCAGCCACCCTGACATCTCCGACTGTGCGGTCATCGGCGTGCCGGATGAGAAGTGGGGCGAGCGCCCGCGTGCCTACGTGACCCTGCGCCCGGAAGCCCGCGGCGGAGACGAATCCGCTTTGGAAGAAGCTGTGATTGCCTACTGCCGCGCGCACATCGCCGGCTACAAGGTGCCGCGAGACGTGCGCATTCTCGACGAGCTGCCGCGCACTTCCACGGGCAAGGTACGCAAGAACGAACTGCGCGAGGAAGCCTGGGCAGGCCACGAGCAGAGGATCAACTAGGTTTGCCCGTAGCCGTTAACCCAGTATTCGCCCGGCCTTTCCCTCCCCGCTGCTTCTAGGCAGGTTACTGGTCACGCACACCTTTTACCCTTTGCATTCATGGGTAGTAAAGGTATTTTTTCTCGACGCCGATTCTTCAGAGCACTAGGTTTCAGCGCCGGTTCCGCGGCCTTCGTGGTGGGGCCACTTGCGAAAGCAAGCGCAGCACCAGGCACGGGCACGGGCAGTTCCGGCCTGGCGGGCAGCGGATTGGCTGGGAGCTCAGCACTAGGATCTGCCAGCACTCCAGACTTGGCGGGATCGGCGAGCTTTACCCCTAGTAATATCGGCAGCTCCGAGACCGGCTGGGTTATGGGTCACAAGGGCACCGGCCCCAACGGCGCTTTTCTGGCCGGTGACCTGCAGGTAGTCACTGTCACGGAGAATTCAGTGACGATTAGTTGGCTGACGTGGGACGCGAAGGTGAGCATCGCGGAGCGCCCGGTGGGCATGCCGACCGAAGGCACGCTGCGTGTATGGCCGGAAGATAACCCGCAGGATACGAAGGTCGTTCGCTCGGAAAAGAACACCTTCTTCCACATCATGACTATCGAAGGGCTGCAGCCGGAGACCAAGTATCGCTTCAGCGCTTCCTCCCATGGCATCGAAGCCAACGCGACTCACAACTACTTCCAGGAAAAGAAGAAAGAGTTCACTACCTTGCCTAAATTGTCAGGCGAGGTACTGCAGACCGTGGTCGTGGCGAACGATGTGCACATGGGTGAGGCCCAGGATGGCCTGTGGTTCGATGGCTTTCCACCACCGGCGGTGCCCAACCCGAAATCCGCACCCTACCCGGAGGTGTGCCTGGATGCGGTCATTAAGACCACCGAGGATTGCGGCGCTACACACCTGTTTGTCAATGGCGATGTCACGAGTGAAGCCCGCCCGGCCGAGGTTCGGCGTGCCAAGGAAATGCTAGATACCTTCTCCGGCACCTGGCGTGTAACCCGTGGCAACCACGACCGGCCTCACAAAGCCGACGACTCCTCCGGTTACGAAACCGCTTCTCCTTACGGCAAAGAGCACTTCGACCCCTTCGGTGACGTCTTCGAGCCGCGACAACAGGCCTGGATGATGGATCTAGAGCCCGCAGGCGTGCGCGTGATCGGCATTGATTCCACGGAGCTAGATAAATCCGGCGGACGGATCGAGCCACAGCAATTCCGGCAGATCGAAGGCTTCTTGCGCCGCGATCCGAACAAGCCAACCGTGCTTCTGCTGCACCACCCCATGACGCGCGAGGCCGGCTGGTCGAACGCAGCCGGACCTGCTTTTATTCTGCGTGACCCGGATCTGATCCGGCTGCAGAAGATGATCCAAGCGGCGCCGGGCGTGAAGTTGGTGCTGGCCGGCCACACTCACCGCGCTCATCGAGATAAGCCGGACGTCGATACCCACGCAGTATTCCTGGAAACCCCCGCGGCGAAGAACTGGCCCACCGGAGCCACCCAGCTGCGCTTCTACTCCGACGGCATTGCGGTGAACTTCCGCCACAACATGGGAGAGGAAGCCCTGGACTGGGCCAGCCGTACCCGCTGGACCAACTTCGGCCTGGCGCCGGAGATCCTGCTGGGGCCGACGGACGCACGCAACCTGGTGGTGCGCTATTAGCGCCCCTCCCCTTTGATGCCCCCTATATACCAGCGCCCTACCTGCTGGTGAGTTCTAGCAGCTACAGAACCATCGCCGCGATCCAGCCGGCGATCAGCAGCGGAATATTAAAGTGCAGGAACGTCGGGATCACGGAATCCCGGATGTGGTCGTGCTGGCCATCCGCGTTCAGACCCGACGTGGGGCCTAGGGTCGAGTCGGAGGCCGGGGAGCCGGCGTCACCAAGAGCACCCGCAGTACCCACAATCGCCACGGTGGCGAGCGGCGAGAAGCCCATCGATGCGCACAAAGGCACGTAGATCGTTGCGACGATCGGCAGCGTGGAGAAGCTCGAGCCGATGCCCATGGTGACCACCAGGCCGACCAACAACATCACCAGGGCGGCAGCGGCCTTGTTACCCGCGAACAGGTCGGCGGAGGTGTTGACCAGGCTCTCGACCTCGCCGGTGGCCTGCATGACCGCGGCGAAGCCCTGGGCTGTAATCATGATGAAGCCGATCAGAGCCATCATGCGCATACCGGCGGTGAAGACATCGTCGGCCTTCCTCCAATCGACCGCGCCAGTCCCCATGAAGATCGTCAGCCCCACCAGAGCGCCGATCAGCAGCGAATCGGCCTCCATATCCATAGCCTGCATAACGACCTGCACGGCGAAAGTGGCGATGATCGCGATGACGGAGACGATGATCTTGTAGCGGGAGACTTGCCCGGCCGGGTCGGTCTCGACCTCCACAATCGGGCGCTCCTCGTACTCGCGCGGCTTGCGGTAGGTGATGAAGACCGCGATGAGCAGACCCAAGAACATGCCTAGCGCCGGGATGCCCATGGCCTTCATCACGTTGATGCCATCGGTGGTCATTCCTGCGTTGTCTATGTTGCCCAGCAGGATGTCGTTCAGGAAGATCGAGCCGAAGCCCAGCGGGATCCACATGTATGTGGTGATCAGGCCGAACGTCAGAATACAGGTGACCAGACGGCGGTCCAGCTGCAGCTTGTTGAACACGCTCAGCAGCGGCGGGATGATCAGCGGAATGAACGCGATGTGCACGGGGATGAGGTTCTGACTCATCACGGCCATCGCGAGGATGCCGGCCAGCATCAGCCATTTCGTTACGGCGACGGCGCGGCTCTTTGTTTCTTCGTTGGTGACGCCCAGTTTCCCCAGCAGGGAGTCCGCCAGAAGCTTGGGCAGCCCTGCGCTGGCGACGGCCATCGCAAAGGCGCCGAGCAGGGCATAGCTCAGCGCGATTTTCGCGCCGCCGGACAGGCCTTCCTGGAAGGCCACCATCGTGGCATCAAGGCCAAGGCCGCTGAGGAGACCACCGACGATAGCTCCGATGAAAAGCGCCAGAACCACATGCACCCGAAGCAGGGCGAGGGCCAGCATGACAACGACGGCGACTAGGACTGCGTTCATGCACCTAAGAATAATGTGAGGGGTCAGACAATAGGAAATTCCAACGGTGACTGCTTCTCGTAGCGCCGCGTCTGGCTTGCCAGGCGGGCTGCAATATTGGCTCCGCTGAGCTTGCGCGCCTGCAAGAGGAAGTCCCGGCCCTCCTGGCTGCGGGTGTACACCGCCCGCATCGGCAGGCCCACGCGCTGGAGTTGGCTCAAGAACTCATCCACGTTCTCCCGGCGCGTGCCGAGCACGTCGGGCACCGACTGGGCACAAAAGATGCCGCGGATGCGGACTTGATGCGCGGGCGCGATGAGGTAGCGCGCGTTGCGGACCTCCCCAGATAACTGAGTCATGGCGTCCGCAAAAAGCTTCCTTTCGGCGAAGGTCCCGCCGGACAGGCGCACATTCGCCCCGATGGCGCCGTCGTCGACGATGGCCATGAGGTTGCGGGTTTCGATCATTCCAAGGGCGCTCAGCGTGCGCGCCAGCGCCGTGGCCTCGGCTTTCAGACGCTTGCTGGTATCCGTCAGCTGTTGAACCTTCCGCGTGCGCATCAGCGCCGCCGCACCGCCGAGCAGTGCGAGCACCCCGAAGGCCAGCCACTGGCCCCCGACCGGGAGGTGCGGCAGGACGCGCCCCACTGCAAGGCCGAACATGACTGCGAGGAAGAAGATGTAGCCCAAAATAACGTCCAGGTAGGGAACCACCCCGGCCGATGCGGGCTTTTCGACGTCGATGTTGAACTGCATCTCGTAGGGCTGGCCATCCGGCACATTCCCCATGTCTAGGGCTTCTAGCCATTGGTTGCGCATGAGGTCCCGGCGGAAGGCCCGGGCCAGCATCTGTTCGTTGGCGGCATCGATGCTGCGATAGGCCCGCAGGGGTGGCTCGGCGAAGCAGCGGTCGAAGCCGTTCTCGATCACCGGCGCATCGGCGCGCGGCGCGACGAAGGCCTCGAAGCGTTTCTGCAGCGAACGCACGTCGTGCGAGCCCAGCACGTCCAGGGACTCCCCTGTACCGACGTTCAGCGACTGCGCCCCGCTCTGTGCCAACTGGTCGAGCCACGTTCCGCGCCCGGCACCTTGGCTCGGTTCGCACGTTGCAACGTGCCAGATATTCGCGGTCTTGTCTGGAACGGCGGGGTCCACGCGGATCACCCGGCCGCGCATCTGGTTCGTCAGCATAAACGCGCGCACGGAGCTGGCGATGATGAGCGCGTTGGCGCAGGGCGAATCCCACCCCTCTCCCAGCAGCGCGGCGGTGCCCACCAGGATCGTGAACAGCCCTTCCTGAAAGGCGCGCGTAATGGCGGGCACGGATACCCGAGTGCCACCGGAAAAGCGCACTTCCACATACTCATCGTTGAGGTCTTTGGCGGCGGTGACTTCCCCGTCGAGGTCCTCTGCAAAGCGTTTCACATCGTCCAGCGCCGAGCGCGGGATGACGATTACAGAGCCGCTGATGGCGGCGATTTTTGCGGTGCCGCCCACCCGCCGTCGCAGGGCTTCGAAGATGGGGATGACGCCCACGTGGACCAGGGCATCGTCGCTGCCCACGCTGGAAAGGTAATCCCGCTGGACGTAGTCCGCGAGGATCACCATACGCAGGCTTTCGGACATCGCGGAGACTTCTTCTTCGGCAATGTCACTAACGGCGCGGATTTTGCCCGCGGAATGGGTGAGGATGCGATTGACCTTCTTCTCTCCCGTGACGGAAATCTTCCCCTTGTTCAGCAGATTGTTGGCTCGCAGCTTGGAGGCCACCGTCGGGCTGGCACGGAAGAAGTCAGGGTGGTCGATGACGAACTGCAGCCCCAGCTCGCCGGCGAGTTCCGGACGCTTTTCGCTGAGTATCGCCTGGATATGCGGCGCAATCGGGTGCCCAGCAGCGGCAAGAAGGAGTTTTAGCGCGTAGAAACTCTCTTCGTCGTCGAGGGCCACCTGCAACTGTTCGTCAGTGAGCCGGCCGAGGTCCTCCGCCAGTTGCGCCAAGATGTCCTGACGCTGCAGGTCCACTAGCACTTCGTTGCCACGCCGACGCAGCTCGGCGATTTCCTGCTCTTCTTCCTGGCTGGGCTTCGTAACGTAGACGTAGTCCTGATGCGGGCACAGGTTACCGGCGGCGACCAGTTCCGGGGCGAAGATTTCCTCGTCGATAGGGCCGCACAGCTGTTCATAGCGTTGCCATTCGCTGGGGGTGGAATCATATGGCGGGGTGGCTGTGAGCGCAATGGTGTTGAGCACTGCTTTTCGGCGGCGCAGCTGGTCCATAAAGGCTGTCAAAGCGCGGTGCCACTGGGAGCGCAGGTGGTGTGCTTCGTCGAGGCACACCGTTCCGATGTCGCGTACTGCGTCCAGGATGTCGAGGTCCGCGAAGTCCTCCCCCGTTTCCTCGTCGAGCGCCTGGATATATGCGGAATACAGCGCCTGGTAGGTGATGACCGTCAGGAAGGCCGGGTTGTGTAGCGAGGTGGAACACAACCCCCGCGGGTTCGATGCGCCGTGGCTTTGGAAGTGCGCTGCAAAACGATCGATCCACTGGTCACGGATGGTGATGGTGGGAGCCAGGATCAGGGCTGGTTGGCCGAGGCGGCAGATAAGTTCCAGGCCGAGAATCGTTTTGCCCGACCCGGGAGCGGCGACGATGTGGATGCGGTGATCCTGCTTCAGGTCGTCGAAGCGTTCGAGGATGCGCTGCTGGTAGGGCCGGAAGGTCCCGGCAAAGCGCCAGCTGGGTTGCGGTTGTGTCTCGGGCGCTACCATGCGGGCAAGTCTAACCGATCAGGGGTTACGCGTGAGGCGGCTCAGCGCCTCCTCCAGGTTCAGACACAAAGAAACCCCAGCTCATTTTTGAGCTGGGGTACTGCTTTTGGTGGAGTTGCCGGGAATTGAACCCGGGTCCTTTGCGACCTCGCCAGGGCTTCTCCGTGCGCAGTTCGCACGTGACCTCTGCTCGGCCCTCCAGCGCTCACGAACCAGCCTGGATGATGGGCCCAGTTGCTCGAAAGGTGTCCCACACGGCCCAAGCAACAAAGCCGTGCGGCAAGTCCCTTAAGTCGATGCCAGCTACCGGGTCAGGGACATCCCCGGGCTGACAGACACGCGGTCGCTGTAATTAGGCAGCGAGGGCGTAGTCGCGCTGAGTATTCTCGGCGCTTATAAATTCGCAGCGACGCTTAAAATCGGTGGTCGTCTGCCTTCACCGGCACGCTTCCCCTGGCTCAATGCACAAAGTCGAAACCAAATCAACCCCGTGATTCCTGCTGCGGAAACGCTCGAACAACAGGAAATCTAACCTTACACCCGCGTGTGGCGCTGATTCAAGAATCCGCCTGCTCGTCTTGCCACTTCGCCTTGCGCTCCTTGGACTTCTTGTTGTTCTTCACCGCCATTAAGCCGACCGTAATGCCGATCACTACAGGCACCCACACCTTGCTGTAATCCGCCATAAATGCCATCACGCGCAGAATCGGCTCCATCCATTCGGGCATGTGCCAATCCGGCCAAGGAATCGAGGGAAGGTTGATGTCCGGCCACGGAATGGAAGGCAGGTTAATGTCCGGCCACGGGATTGACGGCAAGTTGATCTCTGGCCACGGAATGTTGATATCCCAGTCCGGCAGGAGGCTCAGCAGCCATGCAATCAACTTGGAAACCAACGGCCCCAGCACGATCACGGCCAGCGCCCAACCTCCCTTCCCCATCCCGGTAATCAGCGGGTAGAACCAGCGCTTGAACGGCGACTCCTCCATCGCCTCCCAGCGCCTCGCCGCCCGCGAGCCTTCAGGCGGATCGAAGACCACCACCCCTTCGTCGTCCTTCACCTTGACCTCGATCATCCAGCTATCAAGGAAATTCGACGTCCACCCCAGGTACGGCGCGCTGAGCGTCATTTCACCGCCGTACTTCCCAGCCTGAACGTTCGCCTCGCTTTTGGCCAGGTCAATCTTCTGATTCTCGAGGCTCTTGTACCTCGCGATAGTTACCCCGTCGCGACGCACGAGCAGCTGACGATTCTTATCGAGGTCGTCTAGTTTCTCTGCCAGCTTCTTGTGGAGCTTCTCGCTGTCTTCTCTTGTGGACGCCCCCTCGTCCCCCACATCACCTTCAGCTACCTCTTCTGCCTCCGGCTCGGTGCTGTTTTCCGCGTCGGTTTTCTTATCGGACGCGGGGAATTCAGGATCGATTCTCCGCAGTGCATCCGGCTCGCCGATAAAGAGCTCAAGCAGCCCGAACTCGGGATGCTTAAGGGACCAATGCTCGACGTCGTCATTTTTCACAGGCCCGAAAGTATCAAAACACAAACCCCCGTTCAATAGGGGTCTCCTATGCGCTACCGCTACCTAGCCCTGGATCCCTTTGATTCGCCGGCCCATTTCGCGCGTGATCTCACGCTCTTCCGTACGGCGTTTGATGTCCTGGCGCTTGTCGTATTCCTGCTTACCGCGCGCCAGCGCCAGCTCGACCTTCAACCTGCCGGCAACGAAGTACAGCTGCAGCGGAACCAAGGTGTTGTTTCCGTCGCGAACCTTGCCCATAAGCGAGTCGATTTCCCGGCGGTGCAACAGCAGCTTGCGGGTACGGCGGGGGCTATGGTTCGTCCAGTGCCCCATGGAGTATTCCGGGATGTGAAGTCCGCGCAGCCAGACTTCGCCTTCATCAATGGTGGCGTAGGCGTCAACAAGAGAAGCCTTGCCCTCACGCAAAGACTTAACTTCCGTGCCCACCAGGGCCACACCGCACTCGTAGGTATCGATGATGTGGTAATCGTGGCGCGCCTTACGGTTGGTGGCAACGACGATCTGGCCAGCCCCCTTCTGACCTGCGCCCTTCTGGGCCTTGTTCTTCTTCCCCTTCGATTTCCCCGAATCGGTGGGAGTGCTCTTTTTTGCAGCCATGACAGCCACACACTACCACCGAGCGCTCCCCCGAGCGAAAATGCTTTAAAGCGCTAATGCTGCGCTGGCTTAGCGAGGGCGCAGCGCTAGTTCTTCACATACCAGCGCAAAGTGACCTGCGCGGTGATAGCCGCAACGACCACACCGACCAGCACCACAAACGGCGCGGCCAACCACAAGTCGCTGTTCGTCACGCGCGCCACCAACTGCTGGTCGTACACGGCCTTCAGAGCGCGGTCGACCACCAGAATCTTCGCGGCGAACATGCCACCCACCGCCAGCACCGCACCGATCAGGGCGGCCATCATGGCCTCCAGGACGAACGGAGCCTGGGTGTACCAGCGCGAAGCACCGACCATGCGCATAATGCTGATCTCACTGCGGCGCGAGTACGCGGTGATCTGCACCATGTTCATAATCAGGAAGATCGCGGCGATGGCCTGCACCGCGGCCACGATAAAGGAGGCGTTGCGGATGGAATCCAGGTTGCGCATCGCGGCCTCCAGGTTGTCGCCCTGATCCACGATGTTCGTCACCACCGGGTTGTCCCGCAGCGCGTCAATGGGACCGGAGTTCTCCGGGTCGGCCAGGCGCACGTGGAAGGCGGCGGGCAGCGCATCCTTCTCTGTCTGCTCTACTAGCTGCGGATCAGACTCGCCGAATAGCTCCACGAAACGCTCGTAAGACTGCTCCTTGTTACGGAAAGTCACGGACTTCACCGCCTCGTCGCCCTCCAGCTGCTGCTTAATCTCGGAGCACTCCGGAGAGGCACACGTTGGGTCGGAGCTCGAAATCTCGTCGTCGAGCTGCACCATCACCTCGATACGGTCGAAGTAGATGTCCTTCGTTCGCTCCGTCATTGCGCTCAGCAAAAAGCCGGTGGCCAGCAGCGCCAGCGCGATGGAGGTGGTGATGATCATCGCGATCGTCATCGTCATGTTGCGGCGCAGGCCCGAAAACGCCTCGCGGAACACAAAGTTGGTCTTCATTAATGTTTCCCTACTGTTCCCTACTGATCTCTACTGATCCGTACAGTTCCGTATTAGTGGCCCACGCCGTACATACCGAGCTCGTCATCGCGCACAAGCTTGCCCTTCGACAGCTCGATCACGCGCTTACGCATGGAGTCCACCGCCACATCGTCGTGAGTGGACATCACTACGGTCGTACCGTTTTGGTTAATGCGGTTGAGCAGCATCATGATCTCTGATGAGGTATCGGGGTCCAGGTTGCCTGTCGGCTCGTCCGCCAGCAGGACCAAAGGCTTGTTTACTGACGCCCGCGCGATCGCCACGCGCTGCTGTTCACCACCCGACAGCTCGTGCGGGAAGCGGTTTTCCTTTCCGTCGAGACCGACGGTCTTCAACGCGGCAGGCACCAAATGCTGAATCTCCGCGCGCTTCTTACCGATAACCTCGAGGGCGAAGGCAACGTTGTCGAAGACAGTCTTCTTCGGCAGCAGGCGGAAGTCCTGGAAGACATAGCCGATGCGCTGGCGCAGCTTCGGCACATCCCGTCCCTTGATCTTGTTTACGTGGTAGCCAGCGACGTGCAGGTCCCCGGAATCCAGCTTCTCCTCGCGCAGGATGAGCTGCAGAAACGTGGACTTACCGGAGCCGGAGGGGCCGATAAGGAAGACGAACTCGCCCTTTTCGATGTCCAGGGTGATGTTGTCCAGGGCCGGCCGCCCGGAAGACAGATAGCTCTTGGTTACGTTTTCGAAGGTGATCACGAGCACACAGTGTAGCGAAGCCAACGAGGTAAAGATAGTCCAAAGTGACTACTGTTACCCCTGTGACTTTATGTGGCTTGGTTGATTTTGGGCTTCTCCTGTCTCGACGCATCCCAGAATGTAAAGTCGCAACCCAACCCGGTTGAAGAGTTAGGCGTCAAGAAGAGAAAAGCCCATGAGCGACACGAAGAGCAAAGAAGAGACCACAAAGAATAATCAACCCGGGGGCTTCCTCGGATTCATCGAGAAGATCGGCAACAAACTCCCCGACCCGTTTTGGCTATTCGTCATACTCGGCGGGCTGGTACTCGTCTCCAGCTTCATCTTCAACAAGCTGGGGCTCAGCGCCACAGACCCGGAAACCGGCGAGCCGGTAGAGATCGTCAACCTGCTGAGCTCCGAGGGGCTCAAGGACATCCTTTCTGGCGTGGTGGACAACTACGTCACCTTCCCACCGCTAGGTCTGATTATTACGGTCATGCTGGGTGTCGCCGTGGCAGAGCACTCCGGCCTGATTAGCGCGGTGGTACGCGCAACAGTCTCTAGGGTCGGGCCGAAAACTCTAACTTTCGTCGTGGCCCTAGCAGGCGTGACGGGCTCTGTGGCCTCGGATGCGGTGTACGTGATCCTCATTCCGCTGGGAGCAGTGTCCTTCCGCGCAGTGGGGCGCTCCCCGATCGTCGGCGCAATGGTGGCCTTCGCCGCATCCTCCGCTGGTTTCAACTCCTCGCTGGTTCTGAACATCACCGACGTGCTGTTGGGTGGCATTTCCACCTCGGCGGCCCACATCGTCGACGATAAATACTTCGTCTCGCCGCTAGCCAACTACTTCTTCGTAGCCGTCAGCGCGGTCGTGTTGGCGCTAATCATCACGGCTGTGACGGAGCTGTACATGAACAAACGCGCCCAAGACCTGGTGAACCACGACGAGATCGACTACTCGGAGGTCACCTTCAACACCGGCCGCGACGGTGACGACGAACTCGCCGGCGACGTACCGCAGGAAAAGATCACCGCCGCACTGAAGCTCGAAACCGACGAGGCGCGCGCACTACAGAACACCGCCATCGTCGCCATATTCATGACGGCCATCTACTTTGCACTGCTGTTCGTTCCGGGGTCTCCCCTCCAGGGCGAAGGCGGCGAAGTGATGTCCAGCCCGCTGATCACCGCAGTGGCCGTGCCTATCGGCGCATCCTTCCTGATCCTCGGCCTGGTCTACGGCCTGGGCATCAAGTCCATCACGAAGGCCAGCGACGTTCCGGAGTTCATGGCGCGCGGCCTGAAGACCCTGCTGCCGATGATGGTGCTGTTCTTCGCCGTATCGCAGTTCCTCGCCTGGTTTACTGCCTCCAACCTGGGGTCCTGGACCGCCATTAAGGGCTCGGAGCTGCTGCAGAAGGCGGACCTGCCGCCACTGCTACTCTTCGGCGCCTTCGTGATCCTAGTGGCGCTGGTGAACCTCTTCATCACCTCTGGTTCCGCCCAGTGGGCGCTGATGGCCCCGATCGTCGTGCCGATGTTCATGTACGTCGGGTTCTCCCCCGAAGTCACCCAGATGCTATTCCGTATCGGCGACTCTCCCTCGAACATCATCACCCCGATGAGCCCGTACTTCGCCCTGGCCCTGACCTTCCTGCAGCGCTACTACAAGAAGGCAGGCATCGGAACGCTGATGTCGCTGGCGCTGCCATACTCCATCGCCATGCTGGTCGGCTGGTTCCTGTTCTTCGCACTCTGGTGGATGATCGGCCTGCCGCTCGGCCCTGGCACGCCGATGGACTACCCGGCGCCGTAGCGCCCCAGCCCAGCGCTGGTTCTGCGCTGGGCTGGGGCACAACTCAGGTTCAGCCCCGTGGTAGCCCTGCCAGAACCTTATCGTTAGTGTGGAAAATGTACCCTGCACACCGCTTGGCCAGGGTTCCACATTGCGCCTTGGCCAACGATCTAAGAATTGAGGTCGGCGTTGAACAGCCAGGCTAATACTCCTTTACCCAATAGCTCCGATGTCGAAGCGGTGGTCACCAAGGCCATCCACCGCGCCGAGCAGTGGCTCGAGATCGAAGAGACTTCCGCTTCCACGAAGCAGTTGGCAGACATGGTGCACGATCCCGACGGCGTGGAATTCACCTTCGCCTTCGTCGACCGCGTGGCCCGCCCCGAGGACAACCACGTTTCGGCCAAGGAATTCGCCAAGATCGCCAACCCGTTTAAACGCACCGAGCCGGTGCCGGGGTTCATGAGCCTGGTCGATTCCATCCTGGTTACCGCCGGTTCCATCGCGGCCCCGCTGCTGCCGAATATCGTCATGCCGATCGCGCGCTCCTACCTGCGCGCCACCGTCGGCCACCTGGTGCTGGATGCGGAATCTAAGGCACTGGACCGCATGCTGGACGACTACCGAGACAAGGGCTTCCAGCTGAACCTCAACCTGCTGGGCGAGGCCGTGCTCGGCGAAGCTGAGGCACAGCGCCGCCTGGATAACACCCTCGACCTGCTGAAAAACCCGCGGGTGGACTATGTTTCCGTCAAGGCTTCCTCCGTGGTCAGCCAGCTGAACCACTGGGATTTCGAGGGCTCCATCGAACGCCTGAAGGATCGCCTGCGCCCGCTGTACCGCCAGGCCATGAAGCGCGACCCGCACCCCTTCATCAACCTGGACATGGAGGAGTACAAGGACCTCCACCTGACCATCAAGCTGTTCACCGAGCTATTGGATGAGGAAGAGTTCCAGAGCCTTGAGGCCGGCATCGTGCTGCAGGCCTACCTGCCCGACACCTTCGACGCGCTGCAGGAGCTGGCGGAGTTCGCCGCGCAGCGCCGCGCCAAGGGCGGTGCCAAGATCAAGGTGCGCCTGGTGAAGGGCGCCAACCTCTCCATGGAGCGCGTGGATTCCGAGGTTCACGACTGGCCACAGGCCCCCTACCTGACGAAGGCGGAGGTGGATGCCAACTACATCCGCCTGCTGGATTGGGTACTGCAGCCCGAGCACGCAGATAACCTGCGCATCGGCGTGGCCTCGCACAACCTGTACCACCTGGCGCTCGCCCACGAGCTGTCCGTCGCCCGCAATGTGGAGCACCAGCTGGACGCTGAGATGCTGCAAGGCATGTCTCCGGCACAGTCCGCGGCCGTGCGCGACGTCACGGGCAACATGATCCTGTACACCCCGGTGGTCAAGAAGGAAGACTTCGACGTGGCCATCAGCTACCTGGTGCGTCGCCTGGAGGAAAACGGTGCGAAGCAGAACTTCCTCTACGCCCTGTTCACCCCGGAGGATGACGAGACCGACGTCACCGGCATGACCCCGATGCAGGGCCAAGAGCTGCGCTTCCGCAACTCCGTGCGCGACCGCTGGGAGACTTTCGCCGGTTCGCGTCGAACCCAGAACCGCCTGGAAGAAGAGGCCGCGAAGAAGGGCTGCCAGTCCGACGGCCTGCCCGGCAACTTCGTCAACGAGCCCGACACCGACCCGACGCTGCCCGCCAACCGCGAGTGGGCACTGCAGATCGTCGATCCGTCCAGCGATCCTGGCCCCGCCCAGACCCCGGAGGTTACGGACCCTGCGGTTATTGACGCCGCCGTCGCCCGTTGCCGCGAGGCTTCCGCACAGTGGTCACAAAAGACCGGTTGGGAGCGTGCAGAGCTGTTGGACCAGGCAGCAGATGCCCTGGCCAACAATCGTTCGAAGTTGATCTCGGCTGCAGTGTTCGAGGCGGGTAAGACCGTCGCCGAGACCGACCCCGAGGTTTCCGAGGCCATCGACTTCGCCCGCTACTACGCGGAGAGCGCCCGCCAGCTGGACCACGTGCGCGGCTCAGTGTTCACCCCGTACAAGTCCGTGGTGATCACCCCGCCGTGGAACTTCCCTATCGCCATCCCACTGGGCGGCATTTTCGCCGCGCTGGCTGCCGGTTCCTGCGCTATCATCAAGCCCGCGCCACAGGTGCTGCGCATCGCGGAGGTCTTCATGGGCATTCTGCGTGAGGCCGGTATCTCCGAGGACCTGGTACAGCTGGTCAACGCCGACGAGGCCGAGGCCGGCAAGCGCCTGGTGAGCCACCCGGATGTCGAGTCCGTGATCCTCACCGGCGCTTCCGAGACCGCGAAGCTATTCCGCGGCTGGAAGCCGCGCATGGTCATTAACGCGGAGACCTCCGGCAAGAATGCGATCATCGTTACCCCGGCAGCTGACCCGGACCTGGCGGTGGCGGACATCTTCAAGTCTGCGTATGGCCACGCGGGCCAGAAGTGCTCCGCCGCCTCGCTGATCATCGCCGTCGGCTCGATCGGCAAGTCCAAGCGCTTCATCAACCAGCTGGTCGATGCGGTGCGTTCTATGAAGGTCGGCCCGGGCTCCGACATTTCCACCTTTATGAACGGTGTGATCGAGGAGCCGGGCGACAAGCTGCTGCGCGGCCTGACCGAGCTGGACAAGGGCGAGAAGTGGCTGGTCAAGCCTCGCAAGCTCAATGACGAAGGCACCCTGTGGTCCCCTGGCCTGCGCGATAACGTGAAGCCGGGCAGCTGGTTCCACACCCACGAGTGCTTCGGCCCGGTGGCGGGCATCATGCACGCAGAGACCCTGGACGAGGCCATCGAGTGGCAAAATTCCACGGGCTTCGGCCTGACTGGCGGTATCCACACCATCGACGTGGAAGAAACCGCTTACTGGCGCGAGCGCGTGGAGGTCGGCAACGCCTACGTGGAGCGCGGCATCACGGGCGCTATCGTGCAGCGTCAGTCCTTCGGCGGCTGGAAGAACTCCGCCCTGGGCAGCGGTGCGAAGGCCGGTGGCCCGAACTACGTCGCCCAGCAGGGCGTGTGGACCGAGGGCGACCTGAGCGAGCTGGCAGCGGGCACCCTGCCGACGCACATTACGCAGCTGCTGCGCGAGATCCGCGGCCTGGGCTCCCCTGCCCTGTCCAAGGACGATCACGTGTGGCTGCGCCGCGCCGCGGAGTCGGATGCCTACGCGATGTCCACCGAGTTCGGCGTGGAGCACGACAAGACGGCCCTGGTCGTGGAGTCCAACGTGTTCCGCTACAAGCCGCTGCTCGAGCCGCTGCGCGTCCGCGTTTCCGAGGGCGCCAACCCGCGCGACCTGCTGCGCCTGAAGCTGGCCTCCGCTGCTACGGGCACGGAGCTGGATATCTCCGCCAACCCGGAGGTTGCCCGCGAGTGGGGCGAGCTCGGCGAGCAGATGCGTACTTCCTCCGACCGCGACTTTGCCGAGGAAATCGCCATCGCTCAGTCCGTGCGCGTCCGCTCCTTGGGTGAGGCTCCGGATGAGTTCTACGAGGCCGCTGCGAAGTCCGGCTCCGTGATCCTGGATCAGGATGTATTGCCCGATGGCCGCCGCGAGCTGCTGCCGCTGCTACTCGAGCAGGCGATCTCCACCACGGAGCACCGCTTCGGCTACATCCACGGCCTCACCCCTTAAGGCGCGGCGCTGAGCCTGACCGGGCGCGCAGCCCGGTCGCAGCCCGGCGCGCGCTCGCGTACAGCCCGGCGCGCTAGGCCTGCGCTTCCTGCTGCTGCGCCATGCGCCAGCGAATGCCGGCCTCCAGGAAGCCGTCGAGGTCCCCATCCAGCACCTTGCTGGGGTCGTTAACCTCGACGTTCGTGCGCAGGTCCTTCACCATCTGGTACGGGTGCAGCACGTAGTTGCGCATCTGGTTGCCCCAGGAGTTCGAGCCGTCGCCCTTCAGCGCGTCCATTTCGGCCTGTTCTTCTTGACGCTTCCGCTCCAGCAGCTTCGCCTGCAGCACCCGCATGGCGGATGCCTTGTTCTGAATCTGCGATTTCTCGTTCTGGCACGTCACCACAATGCCGGTGGGCACGTGGGTCAGGCGCACCGCCGAGTCGGTGGTGTTCACCGACTGCCCGCCGGGGCCCGAGGAGCGGTAGACGTCCACGCGTACGTCGTTTTCGTCAATGTCGATGTGGTCGGTCTTCTCCACCACTGGCAGCACCTCCACCTCGGCAAACGAGGTCTGGCGCCGCCCCTGGTTGTCGAAGGGGGAAATGCGCACCAGGCGGTGGGTTCCCTGCTCCACGGAGAGGGTGCCGTACATGTATTCGCCGTGGATGACGATGGTCGCGGACTTAATGCCGGCCTCCTCGGCATAGGAGATGTCGTAGACCTCCACCTTGTGCCCGGCCTTTTCCGCCCAGCGGGTGTACATGCGCAGCAGCATCTCTGCCCAATCTGCGGCATCCACGCCACCGGCGGCGCTGCGGATGTTCAGCACGGCTTCGCGCTCGTCGTACTCCCCCGACAGCATCGTCGTAACCTCGAGCGATTCAATCTCCTGGCGCAGCTCCTCGCGCTCCGCATCGGCCAACTGCACCGCTTCCTGAGCGGCATCCGGGTCGTCCCCGGCTTCCTCCTCGGCCATGTCGTAGAGCACCGGCAGGTCATCCAGGCGTTGGCGCAGCCCCGTGACCTTCTTCAGCTTCGCCTGCACGCGGGAAAGCTCGGAAGTCACCTGCTGCGCGTGGTCCGGATCGTCCCACAGCGAGGGGTCGGCGGACTTTTCCTCCAGCTCGCGGGCGCGGTCGCCCAGCTCGTCGAGGTTCAGCACCTTCTCGATGGTGGTCAGGGTGCCGTCCAGGTCGCTTAGGTCTGCAGAAACTTCCGGTTGCATAATGCGCAAGTCTACCCGGCGACATGCACAATGGAATGTATGGCTACTAACGGTTCTGATTCTTCTTCCCCGATCCCAGAGGACATGCTGAACGCGATCATCAAGACGTTCATCGTGGCGCATGTCGACGATTCCGACCACCACCTGGCTCAGGCATTGGTCTATAACGCGGGCCGACTGGCATGGCGTATGCGCCAGACGGGTCTGGATACGGAGCAGAAGACGTCCGTCAGTGATGTCGTGACCGCTGCGGATCGCGCGGCCGAGAAGTTCATCGCCGACGCATTGCGCGCCATCCGCCCCGAGGATGGACTTTTGGGCGAGGAGGGCACCGCCGTGGAGTCGAAGTCCGGTCGCACCTGGGTGATCGACCCGGTCGATGGCACGTACAACTTCACTACTGGTTCGGATTATTGGTGCTCGGCCCTGGCTCTGGTCGAGGGATCCCCCGATGATCCGGACGCCCTGTTGTTCGGCGCCGTTCACCGCCCGGCGATGGGCTACACGTGGTTTGGTGGCCCGGATATTCCTACTACTCGTGACGCCGCCGAGATCAGCCTGCCGAACACCACCGCGGAGCTGACCTGCCTGGGCGGCTACCTGCACCCCACGGACATCGCGGACGCCACCCGACTGAACAGCTGGAAGGCCGTAAGCACGCAGTTTGCCACGTTGCGCATGCTGGGGTCTGCGTCTATCGATCTAGCCTGCGTGGCCGGTGGCGAGCTCGGCTGCTGGATGCAGCACAGCGTGGCCAGCTGGGACTGGTTGCCTGGGCGTGCTTTGGTAGAGGGCGCTGGGGGTGTCGCTAAGAAGGAAGAAAAAGACGGCACCACCTGGTTCATTGCCGGGGCGCCAGACGCGGTAGAGCAGTCCGTTAAGGCGCTGCGCGAAGCCTAGCGAGAAGGCCGCACCTCCCCCCCCCCCCTTTGTCACACTAGTCACATTCTTCCCATGGCTTTACGTGCGCCACGGGGTTATCATGTGTGACATGACGGACTCGGTTTCCCCATATGCAGATGACCTGACCCTGGCGCTGTCGCTGGCCGACGCAGCCGACGCGATAACCATGGCGCGGTTCGAGGCAAATGACCTGAGCGTTGAATCGAAGCCCGACCTCACGCCGGTGAGCGACGCAGACACCGCCGTGGAGAAGGAACTGCGGGAACTCATCGCCGCACACCACCCGGAGGACGCCCTGCTGGGAGAGGAATTCGGCGGCGACGTCACCTTCGCCGGGCGCCAGTGGGTCATCGACCCCATCGACGGCACTAAGAACTTCGTGCGCGGCGTACCCGTGTGGGCCACATTGATCAGCCTGCTGGTGGACGGCAAGCCCGTGGTGGGGGTTGTCTCCGCGCCCGCGCTGGGGCGCCGCTGGTGGGCTGCTGAGGGATCCGGCGCATGGCGACTGTTTAACACCCCGGCGAGCGCCGCCACCGGCGGTACTGGTAGCACTGGCGACACCGGCAACACAGGCAACGCAAACGGTGGGGTGCCGTCGGTAGGTGCTCGCCGCCTGGAGGTTTCGCAGGTTTCGCAGGTCTCGGACTCTTCGATTGCGATTTCCTCCCTATCCGGCTGGGCGGACTGCGGCAAGCGCGAGCAGCTGATCAACCTGACGGATTCCGCGTGGCGCCTGCGCGGATACGGCGACTTCTGGTCCTACATGCTGGTCGCCGAAGGCGCGGTGGACATCGCCGCCGAGCCGGAGGTAAGCCTCTGGGACCTGGCGGCACTGGCGCCGATCATCACGGAGGCCGGCGGGCGCTTCACCTCCCTGGACGGCCAGGACGGCCCGCACGGCGGATCTGCCGTCGCCACCAACGGCCTGCTGCACGAGGCCACGCTCCGCGCCCTGGATTAGCACGCCGGCCTAGCGCGCTGGCCTAGCGCCGAACTGCTGCCCGCGCCGCAGCTTCAGCGCGCTGGCCTGTCGCTAACTGCGCCTGACCCAAACCGGATACCTACCCGGAACCTAGCCGGCACCTAGACGTCGAGTGCCAGGTACACGGTGTCGAGGTACTCCTCGATGCCCTCGAAACCACCCTCGCGGCCCAGGCCGGACTGCTTCACTCCGCCGAACGGAGCAGACGCATCCGATAGCGCGCCACGGTTCACGCCGACCATTCCGGCCTCCATGCGCTCGGCGAAGCGCAGAGTCTTCTTCATATCCTCGCCCATCACATAGCCAGCCAGGCCGAAGACGGTATCGTTAGCGACCTTCAAGGCTTCCTCATCGCTGGAGACGCGCTGCACGGCCGCGACGGGACCGAAGATCTCCTGATTAGCGATCTCAAACTGTGGCGTCACGCCCGTAAGCACCGTGGCGGGATACCAGAAACCATTCGGATCCAGGTCGGGGTGCGTCTCCCCCAGCTTCTCCAGGGCCTCGTTACCGCCCAGGGCAACGTGCGCCCCCTCCTCGACGGCCTTGGCTACCATGTCACGCACTCCATCGCGCTGCTCCTGGCTGACCAGCGGCCCCATGGTCGTCTTCGAGTCGGTGCCCGGCCCCATCACGAACTCGCTCATCTTCTGCACCAGCCCGGCCTCGAACTCCTCGGCCAGGGACTCGTGAACGATGAAGCGGTTAGCAGCCACACAAACCTGACCCGCTCCACGCATCTTCGCCGCAATGGCCTGCTCCACGGCCTTGTCCACATCCGCGTGCTCCAACACAACGAAAGGCGCGTTACCGCCGAGCTCCAGCGAAGTGCGAATCGTCTTCTGCGCCGCAGTGGCGGCCAGCGCCTGGCCGACCTCCGTGGAACCGGTGAAAGTCAGCTTGCGCAGGCGATCATCGTCCAACAGGGCGGACACGCGACGGGCCGAAGACGTCGGCAGCACCTGGAACACACCATCCGGAATGCCGGCGATGCGCCCCAGCTCCGCGAAGTAGAGCATCGTCAGCGGGGTCAGCTGCGCCGGCTTAGCAATCACGGTGCAGCCCGCCGCCAGCGCCGGAGCCAGCTTGCGGGTCACCATCGCCAGCGGGAAGTTCCACGGGGTGATCGCCAGCACCGGCCCCACCGGACGGTGCGTAGTCACGATGCGTCCATTACCCGCCGGAGCCACGCGATACTCGCCAGCGATCGCCGCCGCCCGCTCGCCGAACCAACGCAGATACTCGGCAGCGTAGGTCACCTCGCCCTTGGAATCTGGCAGCGCGCGCCCCAGCTCCAGGGACTGCAAAGCCGCCAGCTGATCCGCGTGCTCGTGCACCAGATCGAACAGCCGACGCAGAAGCTCGGAACGCTCCCGCGGGGTGGATTCGGCCCAGTCCGCCTGAACCTCCACGGCCTTATCCATGGCCTCCCGCGCATCATCCTCTGTCGCCGCAGCGACATCCGCGAAAGACTTCCCCGTGGCGGCGTCAATAACCGAAATAGTTTCACCGGCAGACCCGGCGCGCCAGGCCCCACCTAAGAACAACCCCGTGGGCACCTCGAAGGAAAGCCCCGCGGCCTGAAGAGTAGCGCTGAATTCAGAAGGAATGTTGAGTGAAGTCATATACCCACATATACGCGCCTTTCGGAGGCAGGCTTACAGACCGCCACGCGCCTGCACCTTTTCCACTACCGTGGAAAGTGATAATTGCAGCGACGAAAGGAGCCCAGCTGTGCCTATGCCACAACAACGCGAAGCCGCACATAAGACACGGGAATGGAGAAAGCTCACCGAATACGCCGACACAACGCGCGGCACCCAACTGCGAGAGCTCTTCGCCGAACAGCCGGGACGATCCAGCGACATGACCTACAACGTAGGCCCGCTGCACGTAGACCTGTCGAAGAACCTCATCGACGAGCGCGGACTGCGCCTGCTGCTGGATCTGGCGCGCGCCCGTGGCCTGGAGGACTACCGCAGCGCCATGTTCGACGGCGAGCACATCAACACCACCGAGGACCGCGCCGTGCTGCACACCGCGCTGCGCATTCCGGTCGACCGGGAGTTCAGCATCCCAGTCGGGGCGGATGAAACGCAGGACGTGGCCGCCGACGTGCACGCAGTGCTGGGCCGCATGCGCGACTTCGCCAAGGCACTCCGCTCCGGCTCCTGGCAGGGCGTGACCGGGCACACCATCAAGCACGTCGTGAACATCGGCATCGGCGGCTCCGACCTGGGGCCGGCGATGGCCGCACAGGCGCTGCGCCCCTACATGACGGCCGGCATTACGCCGCACTTCATCTCCAACATCGACCCAGCCGACGTAGCCGGCACTCTCGACGGGTTGGATGCCGAATCCACGCTGTTCGTCATCGCCTCCAAGACCTTCACCACCTCTGAGACCCTGGCCAATGCCCACGCCGCGCGCCGCTGGCTGCTGCGCAACCTCGCCGATGAGGGCGTGGACGTCGAGGGGGAGGACGCCATCCGTGACATCACCGCCAAGCACTTCGTGGCCGTCTCCACCGCCGCGGAGAAGGTGCAAGACTTCGGCATCGACACGAAGAACATGTTCGAGTTCTGGGACTGGGTGGGCGGCCGCTACTCCGTGGACTCCGCCATTGGCCTGTCCTTGATGGCCGCCATTGGACCGCAGGACTTCATGCGCTTCCTGGAGGGATTCCACGAGGTAGACGACCACTTCCGCACCGAACCGCTGGAAATGAACATTCCGGTGCTGATGGGCATGCTGGGCGTATGGTACACCGATTTCCTGGGCGCGCAGTCGCACGCGGTGCTGCCGTATTCCGAGGACATGGCGCGCTTCCCCGCCTACCTGCAGCAGCTGACGATGGAATCCAATGGCAAGTCCGTGCAGCTGGACGGCAACCCGGTGGAGGTTCCATCCGGCGAGATCTACTGGGGCGAGCCCGGCACCAACGGCCAGCACGCTTTCTTCCAGTTGCTGCACCAGGGCACGCACCTGGTGCCGGCTGACTTCATCGGCTTCGTCAACCCGCACGACGATGCGGTCGCTGCAGACGGAACCACCAGCATGCACGACATGTTGATGTCCAACTTCTTCGCCCAGACCCGCGTGCTGGCCTTCGGCAAGAACGCCGAAGAGTTGCAGGAGGAGGGCGTGGCTCCCGAGCTGATCCCGCACAAGGTGATGCCCGGCAACCGCCCGACAACCACGATCCTGGCCAACAAGCTGACCCCAAAGACGCTGGGTGCGCTGATCGCACTGTACGAGCACATTGTTTTCGTGCAGGGCGTGATCTGGGGCATCAACAGCTTTGACCAGTGGGGTGTGGAACTCGGTAAGAAGCAGGCAAACGCGCTGTTGCCTGCGGTTACTGGTGAGGAGCGTAGTGACGCCGGCGACTCCTCCACCGACGACCTCATCGCTTACTACCGTCAGCACCGGGGTTAGCGACTTACGCCGAAGGCTAACGATGGCGCCCCACTGATCGATATCCCTTACGAAACCTCTTCCCCCAAGACTGGTTTTCGACTGGTTTTAGACCGCACGAATTCTCCAGAAAGGAATACTCCCCAATGAAGATTCGCAAGACTTTGGCGGTAGGCATCGCAGCCGCATCGATCAGCGCGGGCGTAGCTGCGCCGGCACAAGCAGAGGCAACCACGCCGCTAACTGCACAGGTGGCGCAGGCTGCTACGCCCGAGCCATACACCCCCATTACAGGCTCCCTGAGGATGGCTCCCGTCTTTCTAGCCTCTCCCATAGTTCTTCCAGCCGTTCTGTTGTACGCGATTTGGGTTCGCCTGAACCCCGGCCTCGGTTAGGCCAGAGCCCCGGCCTGCCTGACTCCACGATGTCGGAAACGTTGCACTACCGCAGGGCAAATGTCGGAAAATTTGCAAAACGTTCTTGCAAACCATTTCCAGCTAAACATAAGAGCAGGTCAGGAGCCTGTAGGGGCGGATCAGTCGGCGTCGATAAAAAAGAAATGCAACATTTCCGACATTTTGTTTTTGGCTGAACGAATTCTCCGGAAAGGATTACTCCCCGTGAAGATTCGCAAGACTTTGGTAGTAGGCATCGCAGCCGCATCGAT
The DNA here is from genome assembly GCF_039907245.1 of Corynebacterium sp. c24Ua_83. NCBI lineage: Bacteria > Bacillati > Actinomycetota > Actinomycetes > Mycobacteriales > Corynebacteriaceae > Corynebacterium > Corynebacterium sp. c24Ua_83. The sequence goes on from NZ_JASBOI010000009.1 coordinate 33,828, forward strand.
CAGCGCGGGCGTAGCTGCGCCGGCACAAGCAGAGGCAACCACGCCGCAGACTGCGATCGAACTGGATCCCCCCCCTGAGCAAAGGTAGGAACTAAACCCAAACCCCTTCAGGGCACGGGATAACCACTTAAGGCTCCCCGCTAATGCGGGGAGCCTTAATTCGTTTAGACGGAGTTGCCGTTCAGATCAGAAATCCGTTCGGAAATCAGACTAGAACAGGCCCTTGGTCGGCTTGTGCATAACGTCTGTGGTGGTGACCTCACGGGAGTCGACGTTCTGGTCGTTGGAGGTGGACTTATCCTCCTCCAGACGACCGGTCTGGGTGACGGTGATGTAGTTCTCCAGGCGACCCAGCTTGGTCTTACCGTCGCCGAAGTTCAGGTTGGCCAGCAGCTTGGACTCGCCCGGGTTAATCGGGTTGGAGAGGGTGACCTCGAAGCTGCGGACGGACTTGTCCTTATCGAAGCCCAGGTCGCGAGTGTATGCACCGTTGAACCAGCCCGGGGTGATCAGGCGATCAACACCCTTCGGCCCCTTCTCGGTGTGCACGTCAATGCGGAAAGTGGTGGCCGGGAAGTCCTGGTAGTAGATCTCGGAGCCAACGTTCTTGGCGGAGATGGAAACCAGGCCAGCGAAGCCAGCAGCCTTGCCAGCGGCGACGTGGATCTCCGGCTTCAGGTCGTACTTCTCGCCGGACTGCTCAGCCTCGTCGTCCTTGGCGGGCTTCTCCGCCTCGTCAGTGGACGGCTTATCGGCCTCGTCAGTCGGAGCTTCGTCAGAGTCGGCAGCGGAAGCGTCGGCATCGGTGGTGTTGTCGGCGGCGGAAGCGTCGGCGTCATCAGCAACAACAACGTCCTGGTTGAAGCCAGGATCGACAACATCTTCAGCGAGGGCGTTGCCAGCGCCTGCGAAAGCGGTGGTCACGCCAATGGCGGCAGCGAGGGTCAGGGAAGCTGCGTTCTTCTTCATGTGAGGGGATTCCTTACTTTGTATAGGTGCAGGTCGAATCATTGCGAGGCGCGTTGAGGGATGCGCTGCGAGACGCAATTCGAGCGAGCTTTGAGGAGCTTCGAGTCTGCGGGCGGGGATCAGCGAATTTGGTTTAGGCCTCGTCGGCGGGCTTGTCTGCACCGTCGGCCGGCTTGTCAGCCGGCTTCTCGGAAGGCTTGTTAGCGTCCTCCGGCTTTGCCGGGACAGCGGAGTCAGCCGGGTTTCCGTACAGCTTCACGTTGACCTGGTTCTTGATCAGGGTCAGCGCGGACCACGGGGTCGGGGTGGACCAGGTGCCGTTAGCCTTGCAGAACTGCTGGGGTGCCGGTCATGTTGATGGTGCGGAAGCCGTAGGTGGCCTCGCCGGTGTGGCCTGCCGGGACGTCGTACGGTCCAACGGTCTGGCCAACGTTCCAGCTCAGGGAGTAGGGAGCCTCAGCGCCGATGGTCTTCGCCAGCTCGTAGGCGATGCCAACGCTGCCCTTGGCGTCCTTGGCAGAGCCTTCGCCGCCCAGGTTGACGCTGGTGGTCTCCGTGCGGTCACCCTTGATGCTGATGGAGATGGTCTGGGTCTTGGACAGCTCCTGCGTCAGCGGGATGGTGTTCTTGGACTGATTGGTGGCAGAGATGGTGCCAGCCGGAGTGAACTTGTCGTCGACCTTGTAGACGACGGTGCGGTAGTCCTCACCAGAGTTGCACACCGGGTGGGGGTTCAGGATGTTGGCCTTGATGTGATCGCTGCCGTGGGTGGTGTTCACGATCGGCAGGGTCGGGTGGACTTCGGGGTCTCCGGGTAGTGCCCTTCCTTGGTGATGGCGGATGCGGGAGATGCGACGGCTGCCGCGACGATGACGGCGGCAGCAGCTGCGCTTGCGCCGTTCTTCCACAGGTTCTTCATGTTTTGTGCTCCTCTTGCACGCCACTAGCCGAAAAGGTGCGCGAGCTGGATGTTTTCCGGCTCGCGCGGACTGGGGCGCGTTGGTGACGCTGCGAGAATGTGCGCTGCCAGCCCAAGGGTTCTGCGAGATTTCGGCCAGGTGACTTTGGGTTTGAATCCGGTCTTAGGGGTGCCCCCCGGGTGCTGCGCGGCGGATTGCGAGGGCCGCTACACACCCAGGTTCTGAGTGACGGGATCCAACTCTAGTCCCTCGAAGCCAGTAATTGTTCGACAATTGTGCGTCCCTACGCACGGCATTTAACCCAGCGTTCACCAACTATTCAGGCACAGTTCACCAAAAGATCCTTAACCAACCCTTAAAAGATTCCACCCACCTCCTCGAAACGAGATTCACTCCCCTGCAATTTAAACCATGACACCCACTTAGGTAACCCTTGCTTTGACCACCAAAAAGCCTTGATCAACATAGCGACCACCCCACAGAAACGCACCAATCCTTAAAAAATAAGAACAGCGAACCCTTTTGTTTCCGAAATTTTTCACACAAACGCACCTTTTCTGAATGCATAACCTTGGGGTACATGGACTTTAGGTAAACTCACGCGACCTGCACTTTCCCCTCTCCCGCCGAAAGAAACCACCCCTTTTTTGGGGCTATTGACCAGATTGTCAAGTAGGCCGCGAAGCAGCCTCTCTAGCGACCTCTTCCCCCATCTCGAAGAAGCTCACCGTTCCTGACAGTTCGGGCACCACCAGATAATCCGCTCCAATTCCGCCGAATCCAGATCCGGATCCCCACCAGCCCAGCGCCCACCCAGCGTCGCCTGCTGAATCGCTGCCCCGCACCGCCGGCACGCCTTGCCCGCACGCCCGAACACCCAGTTGCCCTGCCCGGTCCGCCGGTCGCCAGTGAAAACGCGGTGCGGCTCAAGACGGTTATCCCACATCACTCTTCGCGCCAGGTCTATTGTTTTTGTGACGCCCACTTCTCCCACCTGACCCACCTTCACCTCCGGGTGCATTCCCACTAGAAACATCACCTCGGCGCGGTACTCGTTGCCAATCCCAGCCACATTCTTCTGGTCCAAAAGCGCGGCCCCCAGCGTCCTTTCCGGCCGGCGCACGATCCGCGCAATGGCCTCTTCCCTGCCGTCGACCTCCCAGTCCTCCGCCAAGATGTCCGGACCCAGGTGCGCAATGACCTGCGGATAGTCCGCGAACTTGAGCACCCGCACGAAGCCGAGGTCGTGCCCCACGATCTCGATCTCCTCACCACCGGCGTGCTGGGGGCTAAAGCGCAGCACGATGCGTGCGCTATAGCCTGGCCTGCGCCAACGCTGCCCCGCGCGGTGGATCGCCCACACACCCTCCATCCTCAGATGCGTGTGGATCACCCGGTCGCCAATGTGCATGAATAGGTGCTTGCCGTAGGGCCACACTCGTCTGACTTCTTCGCCGTCGAAGCTCTCCGTGGCAAAGCGAGGCACCCGAATGTCGGTATGTCGCACCGTCCGCCCCGCCATCCATTGCAGGCGGTTGGAGAGCTGGAGTACGGAGTCCCCCTCAGGCACGGATGCTCAGCCCCTTCGGAGTCAAGCGTGCACCGGCGGCCACCCAATCTGTCGTGGAGATGTCCATCACAGAGGAACCGTTGATCTTCTCGATGGTCACGGGGCTCAACCGTCCGGCGCGGATAGCTTCCTTGAGAGTCCTGACCACTAAATCGATCTGCTGGGCTGGGGCGCCGAGTTCGGCAGACGTGGCGTCACCAAAATCGGGCCGAGCAAAAAGAACCACGTTTCTACCGCCGCGAGAGACATAAGCCTCTGCGCGACCGGCGGCGATGATGATCATGGCACCGGCTGCGCGCGTAGGCGCCATGCCCTCTGTAGCCGAGTGCGAGACCTCGGGCCAGGGCAGCGTAGACCCGAAGGGGTTCGCGGGGTCCAAGACGGAGAGCAGCTGGGGTGCATGCTCGGGTGCGGCCACTTCGCGTGCGCCGGTGCCACCGCCGCCAAGACCGGCGCCAGCGCCAACACCTCCAGCACGACCACTGTGCCCGTTCCCGAGACCGTTTCCACGCCCGTCCTGCGCCCGCCGGAGCTGGGAGATCACGTCACGCGGGGCGAACTGTGCCCCACCCAGACCTTCGACAATGTAGCCGCGCAACACTTCACCGGAATCCTCCCAGGCGCTCAACGTCCGGTAGGCCTCGGCGAAACCACCGGCGGCTTTTTCCGCCACGACCGCCCCTCGGGTGACCACGGCGTAGCGGTCGATCCATGCCTCGGAGCGCACCAGGGCCAGCTCCGCGGCGTCGGCAGGAGCTTCTACCTCCTCTGAAACACCGACCCCAGTGCCGTACACCGCCGACCAGCGCCCTGGCACCGAGGAGTGTGCATTCATCGACCGCCGCGCCGCCCGCGCAAATCCGCTGCGTCCCATCCGCACCCGGCGCGCCGACCCGCGCCCCTGGTTCCGGCGCGGAGCGCGGTGAGCCTGCTTGCCCGTGGTGCCGGCCTCCACCAGCCGCGCCCGCACAGCCGCGAAACTATCGGGCGCCACCAAACCGGCATCGAACAGCTCCCACAGCGCCGTGTCGACCTCCGCGTGATCCGCGCCCGTCGCCGCCTGCAGCTCGGCCGCCAGAAACGCGCCGCCACGCTGCAGGTGCTCGAGGATCTGTGTGGCCACCATGCCCAAGGTGGTCGCTGTTTCTTTATGGACGCCACGTTCCAGCTCCTCCCCGCCTTCCAGCAGGTACTCGGCCATGTCCGCGGGCACGAAGCTCACCCAGGCATCCTTGGCGCCGGCCTGCCCGGCACCGACAGCGAGAATCTCGCCGGTGCTGAGCAACTCGTCCAGGTCTCCCGGCTGATAGTCCGGGATGCGTGCGGGCAGCACCAGAGTTTCCCACGCGCTGGCGGGGATCGGCACCCCGGCGAGTTGTTCCAGGGCGCTGGCGAGCTCCTCGCGCTGCATCTGGCCCAGGCCGTGCCAGTCGGCTAGGAACTGTGCGTAGGTTTGCTGGGTCACCGGTTCCAGCGATCCGCGCGCGGCGGCCAGGGTTGCCGACCGGAGGCGGCGGAGCATCCCCGTGTCCACGTATTGCATTTCAGCCTGTGCATCCGCGCTGGTGAGTGCAGGGGCGCCACTAGTGCCACTAGGGCCATCAGACCCACTGAAAGAGTCACCCAGATAGACAAAATGCCCCGCCCTCAAGCGGCGCTGGTTGCCCTTGCCTCGCGTGCCCTGTGTGCCCTGTGCGCCCTGCGCTCCCTCTGCCCAGCGAGCCAGCAGCGCATCGGCTGTCGCGCGCCCCAAGCCAAACTCGGCGGCGGCCTCGGCGGCGGTCGTCGGTCCGCGGTTCTTCATCCACCGCAGCAACAGTTGGTCGATGGCATTGTCCACCTGGTCAACCTGTTCGGCGGCGATGGCCACGCCGGGCGGTACGGGCACGCCCAGGCCGTCGCGCAGCAGGGGCATGTCCTCGACCGCGCCGAGCTTCAACTGCCCGCCGAAGTGCACTTCCATCAGGCGCGTGGGAACCAACTTCCGCAGCTGCGCGAGGCTTTCCTCCACCGTCCCGACCCAGGGTTCGATGCGTTCGCGCACACCGTCCAGGCTCAGCGGCCCCAAGGCGCGCAGCATATCCACGGCCTGCTCCACGCTGGTGGCCTGGCGCCCCTCGGCCAGCCACTGGGCGGCATCCACCACCCGGCGGACCGCGGCCGGGTCCAGAGCCATGCCCTCCTCCCGGGGGCCCAGCACCTTTGCCAGCAACGCGGGATCCACGGCCAGGGCGGCGGCGCGCTCGGCGGAATCGCCCTCGTACATGAAGGCGCTGGTGTAGGTGAACAGCAGTGATTCGGCAAACGCGCTCGGAGCCTCCGTGGTGACCTCCGCCAGGCGCACATCCCGCTGCCCCAGGTTCGCCACCAGCACCTTCAGGAAGTCCAGGTTGTAAACGTCGTGCACGCACTCGCGCATCGTCTCCACCATCACCGGAAACTCCGGGTGCTCCCGGGCAACATCCAGCAGCTGGGCGGCACGCTGACGTTGCTGCCACAACGGCTGGCGCTTGCCGGGATTGCCGCGCGGCAGCAGCAAAGCGCGGGCGGCACACTCCCGAAAGCGAGCCGCAAACAGCGCGGAGGAGCCAACCTCCTCCATCACATCCGCCAGCGTCGCTTCCGCCCGCTCGGCACCGCTGTAGCCCTCGCCCAGAAGCAAATCCATACCCGGCGGTTCGTCCGAATACGGCAAACGCAGCACCATGCCGTCGTCGCCAGCCACGGCCATCGCATCAATCCCCGTCCGGCGATTCAGCTCCGCCCCCAGCGCCAGCGCCCACGGCGCATTCACCCCACGGCCGAAGGGAGTGTGCACCACTACGCGCCAGTCGCCGATGTCGTCGCGGAAGCGCTCGATCAGCACGGTTCGCTCGTCCGGGATGATCCCGGCGGTTTCCTTCTGCTCCTGGTAGTAGGCATCCAGGTTGGTGCGAGTGTGGGCGTCCAAAAAATCGGCCGAGCGAATGTCCTCCAAAGCGCCAGAGCCCCAAGTACGGCGGTTCTCGCCGATGGCCTGGCCAAGCTCCACGGGGCGTCCTGCGGCATCGCCCACCCAGAACGGCAGGCGGCCCGTGTGGCCGGCGGCAGGGGCGACAATCACCTGGTCGCGGTTGATCTCCAGAATGCGCCAACTGCTCGCGCCCAGGGTGAATACGTCCCCAACGCGGGACTCGTAGACCATCTCCTCGTCCAGCTCGCCGACCCGGCGCGCGCCGTCGTTGTCCCCGGCAGCCAAAAACACGCCGAACATACCGCGGTCCGGGATGGTTCCACCGCTGGTCACGGCCAGGCGTTGCGCGCCGGGGCGGGCCTCCAGGGTGCCAGCCACGGGATCGTAGATCGCGCGAGCCTTCAGATCCGCGAAGTCGGTGGATGGGTAGCGGCCGCTGATCATCTCGATCACACCGTCGAAGGCCTCGCGCGGCAAGGTGGCAAAAGGGTGTGCGCGGCGGACGACGCGCCACCACTCCTCGACGTCCAGCAAATCCGCGCCGGCCTGCACGGTCGCCGCCACCGTCTGCTGTGCCAGCACGTCCAGCGCGTTATGCACCACGTGCAGCGGCTCCAGCTCCCCTTTCAGCAGCCGATCCACCACAACCACCGCGGCCTCGGCATCCTGCTTATGCAGCGGGTAGATCGTCGCGTGGCTGGTCGCACCCACGGTGTGCCCGGCGCGGCCGCACCGCTGCACCGCCGAAGCCACCGAGGGCGGCGCGCCGACCTGCACCACGTGATCCACCAGACCCATGTCAATGCCCAGTTCCAGGGAGCTCGTCGCCACCACGCAGCGCAGCTCTCCCGATTTCAGCGCCGCCTCGATATCGGCTCGCTCGTCCTTGGAGACCGAACCGTGGTGCGCCCGCGCCACACCTGCACCGTCCATCCCCCGCACAGCCCCGGACTGCGCCATCAGCTGCGCCGGGTCACGTCTGGTCGGGGCGGCCAGCGAGTCGGGGTCGTGCTCCTTGGCCCATTCCTCGTTCAGCGCCCCGGTCAGCCTCTCCGCCGCGCGCCGAGAGTTCACGAACACCAGCGTGGAGCGGTTCTCCATCACCTGCCGGTAGATCGCGCGCTGCACGTGCGGCCACACGCTTTTCTGCTGCGGCAGTGCAGATTCCTTATCCACCCCGCTCGCCACGCGCGCGCCCGACCCGGCCTGGGTGCTGCCTCCCGCCCCTTCGCCGATGAGGCTGGGGCCGAGCAGTGCCTCGTCTATCGGTTCTTCTGTTTCTTTTTCTGACGCCCCCTCAGACTCAGCCACCTCATACTCCGCCAACGCGACGTCTTCCACCGCCGGCGGGTCCTGGAAGTCCTCCACCACGCTGGTCACTTGCACATCCCAAGATTTCGGCTGCTCGGGGTTCACCACCGTCACCGGGCGGTCGCCGCCCAAGAAGCTGGCGACCTTATCCACGGGGTTCACTGTCGCAGACAGGCCGATGCGCTGCACCGCCTGGCCCGTCAGCATCTCCAACCTCTCCAGCGACAGAGCCAGGTGTGTGCCGCGCTTCGTACCGACCACCGCGTGCACCTCGTCCACAATCACAGTGTCCACATTCGCCAGTGTGGCTGCCGCCTTGCTAGTCAGCATCAGGTACAGCGACTCGGGCGTGGTCACCAGAATCTCCGGCGGGTTGCGCATCAGCTTGGATCGCTCCGACTGCGGGGTGTCTCCGCTGCGCACGCCCACCCGCACCGGGGCGGCGGTCTCCCCCATCGCGTCGGCCACTCGCGCAATGCCGGCCAGCGGGGCCGCCAGGTTTCGGCTGACGTCCACGCCCAGTGCTTTCAGCGGGGATATGTACAAAACCTTGGTGGGACTTGATTTTTCAGGCGTGGGGGCGTCATTAAAAAAGGATCCCCCAGAAAGTCGCGACAGCGACCATAAAAAAGCCGCCAGGGTTTTGCCCGAACCCGTCGGCGCCACCACTAAAGCATTCTGACCTGCGGAGATAGCCCGCCATGCCTGCGTTTGCACAATCGTCGGCTCGGCGAAAACGTCTCGGAACCACGCTGCAACGGGGGCATAAAAGGAATCCAGCGGGTCATCAGCCATGTGACCATTTAAACAGACCGCTAAAGTAAGAACTATGACGGCTGAACTCAATGATGCGACGCTGGCCCAGAGACTCGCGCAGGGCACCGGGGAGATCCTCAAAGGCGTAAGGAACGTAGGTCTGCTCCGCGGCACCGAGCTAGGCAAGGCCGGCGACGCGCTGGCGCAGGACTGGATCGCCCGCTCCCTCGTACAACACCGCCCGAACGATGCAATGCTCTCGGAAGAGGCAGAGGACGACCTTGCACGCCTGAATAACTCGCGCGTGTGGATCATCGACCCGCTCGATGGAACCCGGGAGTACGCCGGCGGCCGCCAGGACTGGGCCGTGCACATTGCGCTGGTGGAGAACGGCAAGATCGTTGAGGCCGCCGTGGGGATGCCGGACCTGGGGCGCGTGTTCAGCAGTTCGGAGGTCCGCGCCGTCGAGGGAGCCCGCACCAAACGCCTGGTGATCAGCCAGAACACCACCCCGGCGATCGCTGAGTTCATCGCCGAGGATCTGGGCCTGGAGCTGGTGACCATGGGTTCCTGCGGAGCTAAAGCCGTCTCCGTGATCCTGGGCGATAACGATGCCTACGTCCACGCCGGTGGCCAGTACGAGTGGGACAACGCAGCCCCCGTCGGCATTGCCCAGGCCGCTGGCCTGCACACTTCCCGCCTGGATGGCACGGATCTGTGCTACAACTGCGAGTCGCCGTACCTGCCGGACCTGGTGATCTCCCGCCCCGATATGGCCGACGAGATCCTGGCCTCCGCCGCGAAGTTCCACGACAAGCACGGCGCTTACTCTCTCTAGCCCTCTCTAGCCCTGCTTCTAGCACTGCATGCTCCCTTTTTCCTTCTTGACGCCCCGTCCGGCCTCCCGCGCGCAGCTGGAGCCGGACGCAGACATTCCCGCCACGCTACAGGGGCGCTACGTTATCGGCGCGCCCGCTAATAATCCGCGCAAGGAGCTTACAGAGGAGCACCCCTGCCCCCTAGTGTTTATCCACGGCACGACGGATAACACTTTCCGCTGGCAGAAAGCCGCAACGTATTTCGCCGCCCGGGGTTATTCGGTGTGGGCTTTCAACTACGGCCAGCCGGAGGAGGGCCGTCCCGCGATCCCGGGTGTGTTTGCCGTGAACGACATCAACGAATCCGCCCTGGAGATCGCGGCGACGATTGATTACATCCTGGAGGTCACCGGCGCCAGCAAGGTGGACCTGGTGGGCCACTCCCAGGGCGGGCTGCACATCAAGAAGTACATTGCAGAACACGGCGGGCAGGATACGGTGCGCCGCGCGGTGGGAGTGGCCGCGACGTATCACGGCACGACGATGACCGGGATGTCCTCAATCCTGCAGAACCTGGTGGACCGCAACCCGGAGTTCGCGGATCTGGTGGCGGGCAAGGCCGCGATTCAGCAGCTGAGTAGTTCGGATTTCATCAGTCGGCTCAACGAGCTGCCGGATACTCACCCAAACGTGATGTACACAAACATCTTCACCTCGAAAGATCTGACGGCCACGCCGAACTCCACGTCTCAGCTGGAGTCCATCGGCGGGGCGGATGTGGCCGACGCGGAGGTCGGCGAAGTCTGTGGGCTGCTGCTCCCGCCGGGGCATGCGTCGCTGCCGGAAAACGAGCACATCATTGGCCTGATCGAGTGGGGTTTGACGCGCGAGCAAGGGGATCACACGCCCGTGCATTCTGGCTGTAACGGTGGACAGCGCTGGAAGTTGGGCTATCGTTTCTTCCATGAAAGTTAATTCTCGCGCCCGGGGTCTGGCTCACTGATCCATCCTCGCCAGCGCTGCAGCGCTGAGCGTTTCTCTCTCTGCCCTCTTTTCCCTCACTCCTTCTGCCCTGGCAGCCGATGGTGATGTTTCTAGCGCTTTTCCGGACGCCGCCGCAGTCCCCGCCGGTTTAGAAGGCAAGCATGTGGCCAAGGCGCCTGTGAACAATCCCACCTGTGTCCCCTCCCCGGAGCACCCGAACCGCGTCGTCTTCATCCACGGCACATCCGATAACTCGACGCGCTGGCAGAAGGCCGCCAACGCTTTATCCATGCAGGGTTTCTGCACGTGGGCCTTCAACTACGGCAAGCCGAACCTGCTGGGGCGCTACGCCATAGTGGACATCGACGATTCCGCCAAGGAAATCGCTTCGACCATCGACTACATCCTGTCCGTGACGGGCGCAGAGAAGGTCGATCTGGTGGGGCACTCCCAGGGTGGGCTGCACTTGAAGAAGTACATCGCGGAAAAACGGCGGCGATAGGTCGGCCGATACCACCGCCACGCCGAATAAGACCTCCATGCTGGAGCCGGTTGACGGCGCGGACGTGGCGAACGTGGAGGTGGGTGCTGCCTGCAAGCTCCCCATTCCGCCGGCCCACGCCGCCATGCCCCAGCACGATCCAACCATCGGGCTGATCCTGTGGGGCCTGACCCGCGAGGCGGGTGACCACACGCCGACTACCGAGCACTGCTCTAACCCGGCGCGCGGATCCGCTGGTGGATCCGCTTCTGGGCCCGCTGCCGGTTCCTAGTCTCGGCTTGTCCATAGCCGGGCTTGCCAGCCCCGCGGGTGCCGCCGCTTGGTTGCCGACGTAGACTGTGTGGGACTTTTGAACCCCAAGAAGCTTCGAGCTTGAAAGGAAGGCGGCGAGCAGTGGCACCCCAGCAGCAGCCGAGTTCCATCCCCACCCCATACGAGGATCTTCTGCGCGAGATCCTCGTAACGGGCACTCCCAAGGGTGACCGTACTGGCACGGGCACTACCAGCCTTTTTGGCCGTCAGATCCGCTATGATCTCTCCGCCGGTTTCCCACTGATTACCACCAAGTCGGTACATGTGAAGTCAGTGGTGGGTGAACTGCTGTGGTTCCTCCGGGGCGATTCCAACGTGCGCTGGCTGCAGGAGAACGGCATTCGCATCTGGAACGAATGGGCCGACGAGAACGGTGACCTAGGGCCGGTCTACGGCGTGCAGTGGCGCAGCTGGCCGACCCCAAACGGACAGCACATCGACCAGATCGCCGGCGCGTTGGAAACCCTGCAGACTAACCCGGACTCGCGCCGCAATATCGTTAGCGCCTGGAACGTCTCGGAACTGGACAACATGGCCCTGCCCCCATGCCACCTGCTGTTCCAGCTGTACGTGGCCAACGGCAAGTTAAGCTGCCAGCTGTACCAGCGCAGCGCGGACATGTTCCTGGGCGTGCCCTTCAACATCGCCAGCTACTCGCTGCTGACCCACATGTTCGCCCAGCAGGCGGGACTAGAGGTCGGCGAGTTCATCTGGACCGGCGGCGATTGCCACATCTATGACAACCACGTGGAGCAGGTTAAGCTGCAGCTTTCCCGCGATGCCCGCCCGTACCCGCAGCTGCAGCTGAACAAGGCTGCGGACATGTTCTCCTACGACTTCTCCGATATCGAGTTCACCGGCTACGACCCACACCCGGTGATCAAGGCAAAGGTGGCCGTATAAATGACTTCCAACAACCAACCCCACCGCCCGACCGGCTACGAGCCGGGCGACTACCCGGAACTCACCGCCGCCGCGGTCAGCTATGCCCTAGAGGCCAAGGGGATTTCCCGCGATCAGGTGGAGATCGGCATGATCTGGGCGCAAACCACCGCCGGTGTAATCGGCGATGGCGCGGACATGCCCTGGTATCTGCCGGAGGACCTGAAGCACTTTAAGAACGCCACCATCGGCTACCCCGTCGTCATGGGGCGCACCTCCTGGGAAGCGCTCGACGATGGATTCCGCCCGCTGCCGGGGCGCACGAACTATGTGATCACTCGGCAGGATGATTATGACGCCCCCGGTGGCATCATCGAGCCTTCGATCCCCAGCGCGCTGGCCAACGCCGCGGAGCAGATCCTCAACGAGTTGGAAGACGGCGCCGCAGACGAGCGCACCCCCACCGTATGGGTACTGGGCGGCGGCCAAGTGTACGCCCAGTGCATGCCCGTGGCTGATCGCATCGTCATCACGGAGATCGACATGGAGGCACCCGAGCGCTTCCAAGTGTACGCACCTCTGGTTCCCACCGAAGAGTTCGAAGAGCACGCCGAGGAGTGGCAGGAATCGCTAAAGGGCCACCCGGTCGACCAGGAGGGCAATCCCGAGCGGCCCCTGCGTTACCGCTTCTGCACCTGGACGCGGCGCTAGTCAACTAGCTTCGCGCTCTAGCGCGTGGCCAGTTCCGCGCCGTAGCGCGCAGCTAACTACACGCTGTAGTACAGCTCGAACTCCTTCGGGCTTGGCCCCTGGCGCAGCGGCTGGATCTCCAGCTCGTACTTCAGGCGCACATAGGCCTGCAGGAAGTCCTCGTCGAAGACTCCCCCGGCGGTCAGGAAGTCGTGGTCTTCCTCCATTGCCGTCAAGGCGGCCTCCAGCGAGTGCGGCACCTTCGGTACCTTCTTCGCCTCCTCAGGCGGCAGCTCGTAGAGGTCCTTATCCGTCGGCTCGCCCGGCTCGATACGGTTCAGAATGCCATCCAGCCCCGCCATCAGCTGGGCCGCGAAGCCCAGGTAGGGGTTCGAGGACGGATCCGGCGCACGGAACTCAATACGCTTGGCCGCAGGGCTATCGCCGGTCAGCGGAATGCGGATGGCTGCCGAGCGGTTGGACTGCGAATAGGCCAAGTTGACGGGTGCCTCGAAACCGGAATATAGGCGTCGATAAGAGTTAACGGTGGGGTTCGTAAAGGCGAGCACCGCCGGGGCGTGGTGCAACAGGCCACCGATGTAATAGCGCGCCATTTCAGACAGGCCTGCATAGCCCGTCTCGTCGTAGAAAAGCGGCTTGCCGTCCTTCCACAGTGACTGGTGGGCGTGCATGCCACAACCGCCATCGCCGGCCAGGGGCTTCGGCATGAAGGTGGCGGTTTTGCGGTGCTGCTCGGCGGTGTTCTTCACCACGTACTTGAAAGTCTGCAGGTCGTCCGCGGCGGCCAGCAGGGTATCGAAGCGATAGTTGACCTCCTGGATGCCGCCGGTGGCGACCTCGTGGTGGAAGCGCTCGATCTCGAAGCCGACCTTCTCCAGGTTGTACGCAATGTCGTCGCGCACCGGGATGGTCTTGTCGTACGGGGCGACCGGGAAGTAGCCGTCGTTGATGCGGATCTGGTTACCGCGGTTCGGCGAGCCGTCCATCATCGTCTCCTCGCCGGAGCGCCACCAGCCCTCGTCCGAATCCACGCGGTGGAAGGACATGTTGGTGTCGGAGGCGTATTGGACGGAATCGAAGACGTAGAACTCCGCCTCCGCACCGATCGAGCAGGTGTCTGCCACGCCGGTTTCCTTCAGGTAGTTCTCCGCCTTGCGCGCAATGTTGCGCGGGTCGCGGCGGTACGGCTGGCGGGTCAGCGGATCCTGCACGAAGAACTGCATGTTCAGCGTGGGGTGATCGCGGAACGGATCCACGTAGGCGGTCGTCGGGTCCGGGATCAGCGCCATGTCCGACTTATCCACGGTGGAGAAGCCGGGGATGGAGGAGCCGTCGAAGGCGAAGCCGTCCTCCGCCGCCTTGGGGGTTAGCTCGCGCGCCGGAACAGTCAGCCCATGTTCCAGGCCGAACATGTTGGTAAAGCGAATGTCCAGGTAGCGAATGTTTTCTGACTTGATGAAGTCGATGACCTGGTCGATGCTTTTGAACTCCATGGTTCGTTCCGGCTCCTAGGTTAGCTCCGGGGTATCCCAGAGATTCAGTTTGGTGCCAATGCCCTTCTCCAGGGCGTTTTCGTACACCTCGGTGGCCCAGGAAACGTCCTCGACGGGCATGCCGCCGATGGAGTAGAAGAAGATCTGCTCGTCGCTCTCGCGGCCCGGAGCCTTACCCGCAGCGATGGCACCGATGTTGTGCAGCTTCTCCTTCGGCAGGGTGCCCTCCTCGACCATGTCCCACCAACGGTTGCCGGGGATTCCCAGCAGGCGCTCGTAGGTGACGTCCGGGCCGTTTTCCTGGAACCATTCCTTGTACAGGCCGTCGTAGTCCAGCACCAGGTTGGATTCGTCGGACTTGATGAAGTCGTCGTCGAAGCGGGCCGCTGCGGGGCACAGCACCAGCGCGCCGGGCTTGAGCCACTCGCGCTTGAAGTACGGGAAGGCCTGCGGGCCGTCCGGGGAGGTGGAGGTGCCGGCGATCAGGATGTCGCTGCCTTCGATGGCCTCCTGCTCGCTATCGACGACCTGCACGTCCAGGTCCTCGAAGCGGTCGCGGATCCACTGTGCTGCCTTTTCGGTGGAACCGGCGCTGCGACCCTTGATCTTTACGGTTTTGATGCTGGGGCGTTGGGTGATGGAGGAGGCCAGGATGGTGCGGGACATGACGCCCGGCCCGATGATTCCTACGGTCTCTGCGTTCTCTACGGCAAGGTGCTTGACGCCCACAGCCGGAACCGCACCAGTGCGGTACGCGGACAACAGGTTGGCCGACATGATCGCCTTCGGGGCGCCGGTGACGGCATCGTTGAGGACGAACACGTGGATGGAGCGGGGCAGACCTGCGGCGCGGTTCTCGGCGTTCGAGCCGTACCACTTCACGCCGGCGCCCTTGAATCGGCCGCCGAGGTAAGCGGGCATAGCCATGAAGCGACGGTCGGGGCCGTTGGCGGGCATGCCCTCGTGCTCGGGGTTGTCGGGGAAATTGACCTGGGCGCCGTGGGAGTTTCCGGAAGCGCCAGCCATGCGGTAGTCGCCCTTATCCAGAAGGATCAGGGTTTCTTCCATGACGTCGACACAGCGAGCAGAGTCCGTCACCCCCGCTTCAATCATGTCGGGCTCGGAAAGCCACAGGAAGTCGATGCTGGTGTCGGTGGAACCGGTGGGCTGGGTCATCGGCGAAATCTCTCCTCGAAGATTCTCGATTGGTTGGATCTGAAACTTTCTGGATTGAAAACGCGCCGGAGGTACTACCTGCACACGCTGTACGCTCCGGTTTTCGGAAACCGATACATCTTCAACGATACAAACCTGCGCGAATATTTTAATGAAATAACGTTTTCAATACGGTCACGCAAACCTATAAGTCCGGCAAACCCCCTGGGCTTCATATAAATTATTAAGCAAAATATGCGGCTGTTTATCCACCCCCAGATGGGTAACCGCCCCGACGGCGACTACCCACACCCCACTCAATCGCAGTTAGCCCTGGGATGCTTTCCGGCCCCTTATCGCAACGACTAGCGCCACAATGTAGGACACGATCGCACCCACAAAACTGAGCAGACATAGCACTTCAGATACTTTGTTCGCTTGCCGGCCAACAAGCGCGGTGAACATAGATTTCGTCCCATGGTCAGTATCGTCGAAATCCACCAGAAAGAAGCCTGTTAGAACCGAGAACGTGCTGACAATAATGAGAGCCCACGACTCTCGCCAGCCGAAGACCTTGTGCGACACTCCCGAAGAGTCTTCCGCGTCGATGCGCACGGGAACTTTCCAGAGAACGTAAAGCGCAAAGGCGAACATCAATGAAAGCGGGATAGTCACAAACATGTACCACCCAAGAGTGCCGAAGAGCATGCGCCCCAACCCGAGGAACGCCGCCGAGCCGAGAGCCATCAATAGGGCTAGGAAGGTATCTAACTGAAAGCCTTTCAGGGTCATACTCACCCAGCATAACCGTATTTAGCACCCCTTTAGGGCTGCAAAACAAAGAGGGGGCAGTCGAGTAATCCCTAGCCCAGCCACTCCACAACTGGCCCAGCTGAGCTTCCTCTCGCCATTTCTGAGTATTCCTCACACTGCCTCTGCCCGAAATGGGATGGTTCCGTCAAGACAATAATTTCTTGATGCCCTCGGAGAGGATTTCTTGTGGGCTAATGTGGTGCGCCGCGTGGAGGCGCGCATAAGTCGGGGCTTGTTCGGTGTCGATGGCAACACGCTTTTCGTCGGGCGCCATGGGGGCCGTCAGGGCGGCGCCGATCACTAGGTTTGATAGCCGGTAGGCAGTTCCCAACGGATCCGAGACGCCCTCTCGTTCAAGCAGGACACACATGCGCTCAGAAAGCGCCAGGTAAGCAGGGCCTCTGGGGGCGCGCATGCCGATGACTTGACCGGCCCACCGGTGGGTCGTGAGGTGTGTAAAGAAAGCCTGCATCAGGGTGGGCAGGTCGGCGTTGTTGATCGATTCGGACATCAAGGGATCGTCTGCAAGCACTACATCGAGAGCAAGGTCGAACAAGTCGTCAACCGACTCCACGCGGGAGTACAGGCTGGCTGGGGCCACGCCCACCTGTTGTGCCACAGCCCTCATAGTGAGCGCCTTCAAACCACCTTCGTCCAACAGTCTGCCCGATGCTCTTGCAACTTCCGCAATATCCACGGCGCGATGGCGTTGCACCGGTTTCCGATGTTCCCAGTAGCTCACCCCACCAGCCTAACCAAACATACTTGAACCACCTATCCAAACTATGTTAGTTTTGAGCACATGCTGGATGCCGCCAACCTTCCGATCACCTTTGAGAACACTCGCCTACGCCCTCTCGCCGAACTGGACGCAGACGCGTATGCAGCAGGCACAAAAGACGAAGCTGTGCGGCGCTTCGCTCACCTGCCTGAACCTGATTACACCCCCGAGTCCGTGCGACGGATGATCTGTGACGAGGTCGCGACGGGCCTCTCGTCCGGCACGTTGGCAGTCCTCGCACTTGCCGACGCCGAAACCAACCGGTTCGTGGGTTCCATGGTTCTCTTTGACGTTAGCTCCGATGCTGCCGAGGTCGGGTTCTGGATTCATCCCGGTGCGCGAGGGGAAGGACATGCCCGTCGGGGCTTGGAGCTGGCATCACGTTTCGCGCGCACCAGTGGACTTAAAACCTTGACGGCACGCACGCTTCCGGAAAACAAGGCCTCCCAGCACTGCTTGACGACGGCGGGATTCCACGAGACCGGCCGAGGCGTAGGGACCACGCCCGCAGGACAGCGCGAGGAGTTGTTCCACTACCAGCGCGATCTCGTGACCGTTGCCCAGTGGCCGTTGGTGACAGAACGACTTCGACTCCGTCTGCATGAGACAGACGATGTCGCATGGCTTCACGAGCTGTACTCGCAACCTGGCGTTGCTCGTTACCTGTTGGACGAGCCATGGACTGTGGAAGCTACCCGTGACAAGCTCGGGGAGCGGCTATCAAAAACTGACCTCGATGGTGAGACTGCTGCACTTGCACTAGTCATCGAGCATGACGGCACCCCCATAGGAGACGTCGCACTGTGGCTTACAGACAAGGAGCACCGTCAGGGCGAGATTGGGTGGGTTTTGAACCCGGCACACGGTGGGCAAGGATTCGCAAGCGAAGCGGTTCGCGCGGTACTTGCCCTCGGGTTTGATCATTACAACCTCCACCGCATTACCGCGCAGATGGATGCCCGCAACAGCGCCTCCGCGGCACTTGCTCGACGCGTTGGGCTCCGGCTCGAAGCGCATCACGTCCAGGACTGGTTTAGCAAGGGTGAATGGACCGACACCCTCATCTACGCGCGACTCGCCTCCGAGACCGTTAGCCAATAAATGTTGTCTGATTTGAAATGAGCAGCGGCTGGACGCTATTAGCGGATAGCGAACTCTAGTTGCGTTTTCGGGCACAGGTCTCGGACGACAGTCCGCGAATAACAGGAAATGCCTCGCCTACTTTTGTAGGAAGAGGCATTGTTTCATGCTTTCGGGGGTTGTTCGAACAATCAAATCTAATTCTTCGAAACCCCGGGACATTCAGTAAACACCCCAACCTTTAGACACGCCGCCGCTTCCTTACACACCCCGCCCCGACCCCCGTCCCGAGACCCGAAGCGCCAACCGCCCCGGCCCCCGTCCCGAGAACCACACCGCGAACCCCAACGCCCCACCGCACCGAGCCCCGCCACGCCTGCCACTCCGCCAGCCCGCTCCGGAACCCAGCCGCCCCGCGACAGACCAGTGTCACCACTGACTTTCGTCCTCCGGCAACCGCTGCTCGAACGCTGCAATCAGTCCACGGTTTTCGTACTCGTCAAACGGGGTGTCTTTTGGCATGTCGGTCTCGCCCAGAGCGCTGGTCTTGGACAGCCTTTCCCTGCACCACTGAAGCCACGCTTCAGCCTCTGGAACGCCTTCGAGCGCTGCGAGGTACTCCTCAATTGCCTGCCGCTCTTTCCAGGCCTCAACGCGCTGGAGAAGTACCTTGTGACGTTCACTTTCCCGATGGTGAACACGGGCAAGCTCCGTTGCCTTGTCGAGTCGGCGCTGCCGGCGCTCAGCCTCAAGTCGATCTCGCTCTTCCACCACTGCGTACCACTGCTCTCTGCGGTGGACGTCAGCAAAGAAGTCTCCGAGCACCGAATTTAGCCGCGTCGGCTTCGCAGGGGTGTCGTTACGCCTGGTGAAACCGACAGTGAGAGACACCAGGCCTGTGCCTTCTTTGACGTAGTACTTCGGCATTTCTTTGCCCTTGTTGTACGACCAGCGCAGCGAGTCCTCGTAGGCTTTGACCTCCTTCTTCGTCGGTGGCCGCTCGACGTTGTTTTCGCGCTCGCTGGCCCACACTTCATATGAGCGGTGGTCGGTGTCGAGCGTGACTTTCTCCAGCACCTTCTTGCCCTTGTAGTCCTCGGTGTCGTGTGCCGTCACGCTCCACCCGCGGGCCTGTGCCTCGGTGACAACGACGTGCAGGAGCAACTTCGCCCGCTGCTTCGTCTCTGCGCTGTACCACTTAGAGGTTCGCAAAAGCCGGTTGATAGCCGGGTGGAATTTGCGGACTTCAACCTCTCCCCGAAGGACTGGTCCTGGGTCAGGTGACAACCACTCGTCCGTGTCGAGTAGCGCAGCGGTCACCGTCACGGGGGAGTCGAAGTGCCACGAGTCGGAGCTCCAGTCGAGCATAAACTCTTTGCCGTCCGGGACAAGGGCTTTTCCCAGTCCTTTGACCCACCTGTCCACGGGGTCCCAGTTTGTTCGTGCCACGTCGCGGTTTTCTACGCGCCTGACAACCCACCCGCGCCGAGAAGCGACCAAGTCTTCGAGCAGGTCGGTCACGCGCGCGTCGAGTGCTACTTCGCTCGCATGTGGTGGCTCTGGTGGAGCATAAATCGGCGAGGCGACCACCGTCTCGGGTGCCGCGCCGCGTTTCCGTTTCGGTTTCCGGAGCGGTTCTTTCCCTGCCAGCACCCGCTTGCCGCGCTCAGTGACCGTTGCTTGCCAGGTCTTGCCGTGGCCTTTGACCTTAACGAGCTCGTGGCCTTCGAGTGTGCGGGCGGTGGTTTTGTACGTCGAAGGCACCTCTGGGTTGGTGGGGCACCCGTCGATGACCCATTGCAAAACGGTGCGTTGGCGCGGGGTGAGTTCTTTCGCGGCTGGCATGGTTGTATTGTCTCCGGTCGCGACGGGGTGCGCAGCGGTTAGCGGGGCGGGTGTCGTTTCGGGGGGGACCACCCCTCAAGACTCGTTTTCGGCCCTTGCGTTTCCCTCAAACTCAAAGGCCATGCGAAGGATCATCTGGGTGAACTCGATGGCCTTCAACGCGGTAGATTGCCTCACCGATTTCAGCTCGTGAGTTGCGGCATTACCCCAGAGTCGGATGCTGTCGGCCCAACTGTCCTTGATGCGCTGGGTGAGAATTCCCTCATTCACCAAGAAATTCACGCACTCTTCGAACTTTGGTGCCCAGCCCCTGTCGTCTTTCTCTGGTAGACCGCAACGGACAGCAGCAGCGAAAACTATCTTGCGGCACATAAGCACCGCGCTAGTGTAGGCACCAACAGAGTACGTGAGGTTCGCTTCCTCCCACATCTCCGCAACGTCACCAGGTAGGTTGTCGATAGGTTGCTGCTGTGTCCGCGGCGGGTAGATCTCCTCGCCGCCACCTTCCCGATAAATGCTGATTGAAGCGCCGCAGCAGTCTTGGCAGACCATCCAGCGGTACCCGGTTTTAACGAAGTGGCGCCTGTCAGTCGCCCGAGCGATGTTTACCGTTTTTCCTTCTCCGCACACCGGGCAGGTGATAGCTCCCGACTGTGCTCTATCGTCAGTAAACCTAAATCGTTGATGTCCTTGGTTAAGGTCCAGTTCAAGCAGGGCAAAATCTCTGTAGCCGAGCATCATTCTCCTTCGAAACGGGAACCGACACGTTAAGCGTAACGGTCGTCGCGACACCGAAACGCGCCAGTCGAACACATGGCCGGTCACACTGGGCGGACGAGACGGGGCAGGTTTACCGGGTGGACGGGTCTGAAAAATTTCTTGGACGCAGAAAGTTTGTTCTGAATCTAGGCGGGAGCGTATATGTGGTTTCAGCCCACCGGTGGGTTAAGGCTCGAAAAGCGTGTCCGGGCGGGGCCGGTTTCTAGCAGTTGAGCTGGGTTAATCTCGAATGTAATTGCTCTGCGGGCGAAAAATCGAAGGTGGTTTGGTTGGTTGACGTGCCAGAATTCGCCATCGGATATACAGACCGGGTCTACGACCACGCCTTCATCACAAGTGCCACTAGCAGATCTACGGGAGTGCTGTCGCGACAGTCACTGTCCAAAATGCCAAGCTGTCCCCATCTAACAACGCTGTGCAAGAACGTCTAGATGCGGCCTAATGCCAGCCGCGCATCGAGAGTGGACAGAAATTGCCTGAAAGCCAGCCAACTCCAACTGTTTTAGTAGCTCTAGTTCTGACCAGTAGTAAGCCTGAGTAACTGCATGCTCGAATGGAGCACCTTGTTCCCCTAAAAACGCTCCAAGAAGAAGAGTTCCACCCGGCCTAAGAGTCCTAGCAAATTCGCTTAGAACCAAGCCCCAGTCATCTGGCCACAAATGAATCAACGAGTACCAGGCAAGTATCCCTCCGAGGCTGGAAGACTTAAGGGGTATCTCCGACAAGTCGCCCAAAACGAAGTTGGTGGAGGGAAATCTATTCTTCGCAATCCCAATGAACTCTGGGACCATATCTAGCCCGACTACTTCACATTTCAAAGTTCGCAATAGGTCCGTCCAGTGTCCGGGACCTGACCCCGCATCCAGCACCGGACTATTAACCACTCTTCCCCATTCAGAAATGAGCGCTACGTCTTGAGGACTCATATCCTTAATTGATCCCAAGGCTTCAACGTATTCGGGAGCGAGCCTTGCATAAGCATCCCTTACGACGTCGTACAACGTGCCTCCTTCAACTCCGTGCCAATCGCCTTGACTATTGGAAAGTCTAACCTAATCCCAACGGTGTGTTTCCGGGTAAACGCATTCGGAAATTAGG
Source organism: Corynebacterium sp. c24Ua_83 (assembly GCF_039907245.1). Lineage (NCBI taxonomy): Bacteria > Bacillati > Actinomycetota > Actinomycetes > Mycobacteriales > Corynebacteriaceae > Corynebacterium > Corynebacterium sp. c24Ua_83. The sequence goes on from NZ_JASBOI010000009.1 coordinate 55,561, forward strand.
AGACTAAAGAACGCAAGCGAGCCCTCTGGCGGCGACACATGTGCAGACACGGAGCCCTCGCGTTAGGACGGGCTGATAGTGAACACTTTCAAAAGAAATCCGGGTTAATAGACAAAAACCGGCCGGCAAAGCCTTTTGAGGCTGAAAAACCGGCCGGTTATCGCGTTGTCGGGGATAGTCTCTGAAAAAGTTACCGAATTTTGAAAACCCGGGTTAACCTGGAAGGAGTTTCCTGAATTGAACGGAAAAGTTAACCGAAAGTCCCACTTCACATGGCGCCCCAGAGAGGAATCGAACCTCCGACACCGGCTTTAGGAGAGCCGTGCTCTATCCACTGAGCTACTAGGGCAATCGCACGGAATCCGTGCGAGGTACATAATACAAGCCCGTCAACGCTCCCCGTTAACCAGCCCTTTTGGTCACCGCACCCCAGTCCCCCAGCGCACCGGAACGTGTGGGCGTCCACACCAAAGAACCCCTACACCACACCCGCAGCGAGGCTACGATTAAGAAGCATGGGCGACGCAGTATCTAAAGATACCTACACACCGAAACAACGCACCCGCTTCCGCGAGCGCCTCAACGCCGAGCTGGAGGTCTTCGACAAGCACTTGCAGAGCGCAGAATTCATCAACCAGGGCACCATCGGCCTGGAGCTAGAGATGAACCTCGTCGGCGATGACATGCAGCCCAAGCGCTGCAACGTCGACGTTCTGGAAAAGCTGGAGGAAACCCACCCGGGCGAATACCAGTCCGAGATCGGCTCCTACAACGTAGAGATGAACCATCCCCCGCTGGCCATCACAGGCCACGGGCTCGAACAACTGCAGGAAGGCCTCGACGAGCGCCTGCGCGCAGTGCAGAAAGCCGCCAAGCAACTCGGCTCCCACGCCGTCATGATCGGCACCCTTCCGACCCTGACCACCGACTTCCTCAGCGATCCTGCCTGGATCACCGACGAAAACCGCTACAAAGCTCTCAACAACGCCATCCTCGAATCCCGCGGCGAGCTCGTCCGCATCGAACTCGAAGGCGCCCTGCCCGGCCGGGTGCTCGGCACCGTCGATTCCTATAGGCACGACTTCGAGGACATCGCGCCAGAATCCGCCTGCACATCTATGCAGCTGCACCTGCAGGTCGCGCCGAACCTCTTCGCCAACGCCTGGAACGCCTCCCAAGCCATCGCGGGCGTACAGGCGGCGCTCAGCGCCAACTCCCCACTGTTCGTCGGACACAAGCTCTGGCACGAATCGCGCATCCCCGTCTTTGAGCAGGCCATCGACACACGCACGGCGGAGCTCGTCAACCAGGGCGTGCGCCCGCGTGTATGGTTCGGCGAGCGGTGGATCACCAGCGTGTTCGACCTCTTCGAGGAAAACGGCCGCTACTTCTCCCCTCTCCTACCGGAGGATCGCCTAGAGGCCGGCACGCCCATCATGTCCGGTGACAGCCCCGGCCTGCACTACATGAACCTGCACAACGGCACGATCTGGCGCTGGAACCGCCCGATCTACGACCCGAACCTGGAGCTCTCCCACATCCGCGTGGAGAATCGCCTACTGCCCGCCGGCCCCACTACCGCCGACATCGTCGCGGACGCCGCTTTCTACTACGGGCTCGTCAAGTTCTTGGGCACGCAAAATCGCCCCGTGTGGTCGCGGCTTTCTTTTGAGGACGCCCACAGTAACTTCCTCGCCGGCGCCCGCGAAGGGCTGCGCGCCAGCATGCGCTGGCCGCGTGTAGGGACAGTGCCCGTCCGACGGCTAATTACCGAGCACCTACTCGACCAGGCTCGCGAGGGATTGGAACTGCTGGAGGTGGATTCCGAACTGATCGACACGTACCTGGGGATCATCGAAGGCCGCGCCCGCAGCGGACAAAATGGTGCAACGTGGCAGCTGGATACCTTGAACCGGCTGGCTCCGAATAGCGAGCCGGATTCCCCAGAGCGCGCCGAGGCGCTGGCCACCATGATGCAGCGCTACATTGCCCACCAGGCCAGCGGCCAGCCTGTGCACACCTGGTCGGTGGAAGGGCGCGACTAGAACGGCTGGGATTTAGCGGCCTCTGAACTGGGGCGCGCGTTTCTCGGCGCGGGCCCGGCGCGCTTCCTGCACGTCCTCGCTGGCCCAGATGTCCACCATCATCTGCTGCAGCTCCGCATCCGCGTGCATGTCTGGGCTGTTGAACACTCGCTTCGAATGCTCCATGGACAGCGGAGCCTGGCGCGCCACCCGATGTGCGAGGGCGGTGGCGTTGGGGGTGGCGTCATCAAGAACCACAGAAAAACCCGTTGCTCGGGCTTGTTCGGCGCTTACCCGGGCGCCTGCCAGGAACACGTTGCGGGCCAGTGCGCCGCCCATCAGCTCGCGGGCGCGGGCGTGGGTCCACAGGTCTAGCGCGAACCCGTGCTCGGCGACGGGCACCCAGCAAGCACCCTCGTCGGCAAAAGCGCGCAGGTCACAGGCCAAAGCGATCTGGCAGCCTGCGCCGACCGCCGGGCCGTGAACATCCGCGATGACCGGCACCGGGGTGGTCTGGATGGCGGAGAGCATGTCCTCCATGGCGGACCAGAAATCATCGGCGTACACGCCACCCGAGAGGTCCGCCCCGGCGCAAAAGACAGGCCCCTCGCCGCGGATCAGAATGGCGCGCACCCCGGCGGAAGTGTGGGCGCGGACGGCCTCAGCGACCGCGGTGGCGATGGCTGCGTTGAGGGCGTTGCGCTTCTCCGGTCGGTTTAGGGTGATCACGCCGACTTGCGGGGTAACGTCCTCGAGCGCGGGAGAACCCGGGGTTGCGGAACCGTCGGCATTGCTCGCTTTGCCTGCCCCGACGGTCTCTAGATGAGTGATGACGTGCCCTGCGCTCATGGCTAGCAATGTACCGCAGGGGCGGTGCCATACGCGGGTGTTTCGCGGTAACCCGCGCGGAGTTTCCCTAGCCCTCCAGGCCGGCGTGGAAGGTCAGCGGGTCGCCGCCGATGCGGCCATCCTCCACGTCCAGAGCCTCGATGGCGGAGACCTCGTCGGCGGAAAGCTCAAAGCCGAAGACGTCGAAGTTCTGGCGCACGCGCTCCACCTTGGAGGAACGCGGGATAACCACGTCGCCACGCTGGATGTGCCAGCGGATGATGGCCTGCGCCACGCTCACGCCGTGCTCGGCGGCGATCTTCGCGATGGTCGGGTCGGTCAGGTTCTGCCCCTGCCCCAGCGGCGACCATGCCTCGGTGACGATCCCGCGGTCGCGGTTGTCCGCGCGCTGCTCGACCTGGCTAAAGCCCGGGTGGATCTCGATCTGGTTCACGGCCGGGGTGTGGCCCGCCTGCTTCAGCGCATCCAGCGCCTCGGGGTAGAAGTTGCACACACCGATGCTGGTCGCCCCGCCGGCTTGCTGGGTCTCCGCCATAGCGTCATAGGCCTGTACAAACTTGTCGGCCTGCGGGCACGGCCAGTGCAGCAGGTACAGATCCACGTAGTCTATCCCCAACTTCTTCTGAGATTCCGCGAAGGCTTCCTTGCCCCGTGCTTGGTCGGCGTTCCAGAGCTTGGTGGTGATGAACAGCTCCTCGCGTTGCACATCCCCGGCCTTCACCGCGTCGGCTACGGCGCGCCCCACGGCCTCCTCATTACCGTAGATCGCGGCGGTATCGATGTGGCGGTAGCCGGTCTCGATCGCGGCGCGCACCGAGGTGTACGTGTCCTCGTCGCTCAACTGCCACACGCCCAGCCCCAGCTGCGGAATGGTCTTGCCGTCGTTCATTTCAAGGGTCGCGACTGCATCGTTCTTTTCGCTCATGGCCTCTTTTGTACGCCACCTAGCTCGTTCTCGCGACGGCGCTGTTAAAAACTTCTTCGCCGACCTAATGCTTTCGCATGTGAGACAATGTGCGGGATCCTTCTTTTTCGATCAAGGATTCACGTTGTAAAGACCCACAAGGAATATATGGAAGCTCTCTATATCAACAACCTCAATAAGAGTTACGGGGACCACCAAGTCCTCCACGACATGACGCTCCAGGTACAGCCTGGTGAGATGTACGGTTTCGTCGGCTCCAACGGTGCCGGCAAGTCCACCACCATGCGCATCGCACTGGGAGTGCTCGCGGCGGACAGCGGCGAAGTGCTCATGGGCGATCGGCCGATCGACGATGACCTGCGCCGCCGCATTGGCTACATGCCGGAAGAGCGCGGCCTGTACGCGAAGGAGAAGATCGGCGACCAGCTGCGCTTTTTCGCCCGCCTCCACGGCCTGAGCGACAAAGCCGCCGGGAAGAACGCGGACGGCCTGCTGGAACAGCTCGGCCTAGCCGAGCGCTCGGACGACAAGCTGGAGGAGCTATCACTGGGTAACCAGCAGCGCGTCCAGCTGGCGGCCTCGCTGATCCACGATCCGGAGTTGCTGATCCTGGACGAGCCTTTCTCCGGCCTGGATCCCGTAGCCGTGAACGTCATGAGCGACTTGCTTGTCGAGCGCTGCAACGCAGGCGTGCCGGTGCTGTTCAGCTCCCACCAGCTGGATCTGGTGCAGCGCCTGTGCGACCGCGTGGGCATCATCGCCACGGGACGCATGAAAGCCGAAGGCACCGTCGACGAGCTGCGTACCCGCGGCCCCATCGTCTACGAGGTGCGCACTCCGGCGCGCGGCTGGTACCCCCAGGGCACCCGCTTGGTAGAGGACTTTGGCGAGGGCGTGCTGCTCGAGGCCGAAACTACGGACCTGGATCAGCAGATCCTGCAGGCTGCGATGGCTGTCGGCCCGGTCCACTCGTTCTCCCGCCGTATCCCGCACCTTGCAGAGCTCTTCCAGGAGGTCGTCGAATCATGAGTTATTCTTCCCCGAACACCATCGCCACCGTCGCCAAGCGCGAGATCCAGGTGGCCTCCCGCAGCAAGGCGATCATGTTCTCCTTGATTGTCGTCATCGCCGTCATGCTCATCGGCGTGTTTGCCGGCGCATGGTTCGCCAACAAGGACGACGACAACGAAACCCCGAAGCTCGGCCTTGTGGGGATTGAGAAGGAGTTTATTGACGCCGCCCCAGCCTCCACCGAAGGTGCCTCAGAGGGGACTGAAGGTTCCGGTGGCGTGGAGGCGGAAACCGTGGCCTCCCGCGATGAGGCTTCCTCTAAGGTGACTGACGAGGACCTCGATGCAGCCCTGGTGAAAACTGATTCGGGCTACGAATTGCTCGCGGAAGGAAAGCCCGACCCCGCGATCCTCAGCACTGTTAGCGCTGCGATCAATGCGCACGCGCAATCCGAAGCGCTAAACAAGGTGGGAGTTTCCCCCGAGGAGTTCGCCGACGCCACGCCCTCCGTGCAGCTGGAGACCGTGGACTTGAAGGCAGATGACGCGATGGAGGCCAACGGGCCGCAGATTGTCACCGCCATGGTCGGCGTGATGCTGATGGCCTACTTCATCATCCTCTTCGCCGCGAACGTCGGCGGGCGCATCACGGAGGAGAAGTCCTCGCGCGTGGTGGAGATCATCCTGGCTTCCGCCCGCCCGATGGATTTCCTGGCTGGCAAGATCATCGGCAACACTATCTTCGGTTTCATCGGCACCGCAATCATCCTGGTCATCGGCGCGGTTGCAGTTTCCGTCTCCGGGCTGTTGGGGGACGTGGACTTCGACTACACAGTGGTGGCTCTGATGCTGCTGGCCTTCTGCATCGGCATGCTGTTCTTCGGCAGCCTGTACGCGGCAGCGGGCTCTCTAGTTTCCCGTACGGAGGATCTGCAGTCCACCCAGGCTCCGATCCTGCTGTTCATTATGGGTATGACCTACGCCCCACTGTTCGGCCTCAGCAACATGGAATCGACGTTTATGCAGGTGCTGGGCTGGGTGCCGCCGTTTAGCCTGACGGTCGCCCCGATGAACATGGCGGCGGGCACAATGAGCCTGCCGCAGGTTCTGCTGAGCTTCCTGGTTGCCGCCATCACGACGGTTCTGGTGATTCTGCTGGTAGCCCGCGTCTACCGCAATTCCATCCTGAACAACGGCAAGAAGATGAGCTGGGCCAAGGCGCTGAAGGGTGCCTAATCGCCCAAGTTCACGGCGATCAGGCGCCCTAGTTTAAGGCGATCGGGCGCCTTAGTTCACGGCGATCAGGTCAATAATAAAGACCAGCGTACGGCCAGATAGTTGATGTCCCATGCCGGCCGGGCCGTACGCCTTCTCCGGGGGAATGGTCAGCTTGCGGCGACCGCCGGCGCGCATGCCCGGGATGCCCTCCTGCCAGCCCTCGATCAGGCCGGACAGGGGGAATTCGATGGACTCGCCCCGATCCCAGGAAGAGTCGAACTCCTCGCCAGTCTCGAAGTCCACTCCCACGTAGTGCACCTCCACCATGCCACCCGGCACGGCCTCTGCACCCTCGCCGATCACCAGGTCTTCAATCACCAGGTCCTTCGGTGCGGGGCCATTCGAGAGGTCGATCTGCGGTTTACTCATGGGGGAAGTCTCCTTTGAAAACTGATAGCTTCTCGAAGCTCCACCCTAGCAAAACGCGAAACACCCCCTTGGGGGCATACGCATTGCGTAGCTGAACCCAAGGGGGCGTCACCAAGAAAAGAACAGAGAGTTCTTAGAGCTTGCGCGCACCCTCGCCGGTGTAGATCTGGCGCGGACGGTTGATCTTTGCGGTCGGATCGTTGACCTGCTCCAGGTAGTGAGCGATCCAGCCCGGCAGGCGGCCCATGGCGAACAGGACGGTGAAGAAGTCCGTCGGGAAGCCCATGGCGCGGTAGATCAGGCCAGTGTAGAAGTCAACGTTCGGGTAGAGCTTGCGGGAGATGAAGTAATCATCAGCCAGCGCGATCTCTTCCAGCTTCATAGCCAGATCCAGCAGGTGGTCACCACCCAGGTGATCCAGAATCTCGTGTGCGGACTCCTTGACGATGGCCGCGCGCGGGTCATAGTTCTTGTAGACGCGGTGGCCGAAGCCCATCAGCTTAACGCCCGGCTCCTTGTTCTTCACGCGGTTCATGAAGTCGGTAGCGTCGCCACCGTTAGCGTGGATCTCCTCCAGCATCTCCAGAACGGCCTGGTTGGCGCCACCGTGTAGCGGACCGGACAGTGCGTTGATACCTGCGGCGATGGAGACGAACATGTTGGCCTGGGAAGAACCAACCATGCGGACGGTAGAGGTGGAGCAGTTCTGCTCGTGATCAGCGTGCAGGATCAGCAGCTTGTCCAGAGCCTTGGTGACTACCGGGTCATCCTCGAAAGGCTCGGTCGGGTAACCGAACATCTGGCGCAGGAAGTTCTGGCGCGCGTTCATGGAGTTATCCGGGTACATGTAGGGCTTACCCTTGGAAGCGCGGTAAGCGTAAGCAGCCAGCATCGGCACCTTCGCCATCAGGCGGTAGGTGTTCAGCTTCTGGTGGTCCGGATCCAGTGGGTTCAGGGAGTCCTGGTAGTAGGTGGACAGAATGTTCAGGGAGGAAGCCAAAACGCTCATCGGGTGAGCATCGCGCGGGAACACGCGGAACTGTGCCTTGAAGTCCTCATCCAGCAGGGTGTGGTTGCGGATGTTGGTGTTGAACTCCTCTGCCTGCTCCTTGTTCGGCAGCTCACCGTTGATAAGCAGGTAGGAAACCTCATTGAAGGTTGCGTTGTTAGCCAGGTCGGCGATGTCGTAGCCGCGGTAACGTAGGATGCCGTTTGCACCGTCGATGTAGGTGATAGCGGACTTGGTGGAACCGGTGTTCACGTAGCCGGGATCCAGGGTGGTCAAGCCAGTTTCAGCCAGCATCTTACCCAGTGCAACACCGTCGTTACCTTCGGTGGCGTGGACAATGTCCATCTCGTACTCTCCACCTGGGTAGTGGAGAACGGCCTTGTCCTGATTATCAGTAGCCATTGACATCCCTTTCTGAAATGTTCACGTGCCTGCCCGCAGCGAATGTTGTAGCGATTACTTTTGGTAGAAGCTTGCGCCGGCACCGATGGAGCGGAACACAGATTCACGGTTTCACTTGTAAATTGTAGCCGCTTTAGGGCTTCCCCGTATGGCGTTACTTGCATAGCAAAGCCGACGGGGGGATACGGCACACTGTAGTGCCTATGTGACGCGCACGACAGACTGCCTGGCTTAAGCGGGGGTAAAACACAGCGCCACCACCCACGATTCTTATATTTTTGACACCTTTAGGCCAAGCAGTCCGCGTGAAGGTCTACCCTATAAAGTCAAGCGCAAAAAATACGAGCGATCAGAGGGAAAGATGAACGCACCTGCCAACGACCAAAACACCCTGCCCACCATCCCCGCGGAGTTCATTCCCGCCGATGGCCGCTTCGGCTGTGGCCCGTCCAAGGTTCGCCCAGCCCAGCTGCAGGCCATCCAGGACAACGCCGCCATTCTGGGCACCTCTCACCGCCAAGCTGGTGTGAAGGACGTCGTCGGTTCCGTACGCGAGGGTCTGTCGCAACTGTTCAACCTGCCGGAGGGCTACGAGATCGTCCTCTCCCTGGGTGGCGCCACCGCTTTCTGGGATGCCGCTTCCTTCGGCCTGATCCGCAACAAGTCCGCGCACCTGACCTACGGCGAGTTCTCCTCCAAGTTCGCCAGCGTCTCCAAGAAGGCTCCGTGGCTGGACGAGCCGCAGATCGTCGCGGGCGAGCCGGGCACCGCTCCGTCCCCGAGCGAGCTGGACGGCACCGATGCCGACCTGATCGGCTGGGCGCACAACGAGACCTCCACCGGCGCGATGGTTCCGGTCACCCGCCCGAAGGCCGCTTCGGACGACACCCTGGTCGCTATCGACGCAACCTCCGGCGCCGGCGGCTTGCCCGTCGACATGAACGCGGCTGACGTCTACTACTTCAGCCCGCAGAAGTGCTTCGCCTCTGACGGTGGCTTGTGGCTGGCAGCCTTCTCCCCCGCCGCCCTAGAGCGCGTGGAAGAGATCGCCGCTTCCGACCGCTACATCCCGGCCTTCCTGGACCTGAAGACCGCCGTGGATAACTCCCGCAAGAACCAGACCTACAACACCCCGGCCGTCGCTACCTTGTTGATGCTGGACGACCAGGTGAAGTGGATGAACGCCAACGGTGGCCTGGACGGCATGGTGGCTCGCACCACCGAGTCCTCCAAGGCCCTGTACAACTGGGCCGATGCCCGTGCAGAGGCCACCCCGTTTGTGCAGGATGCGGATGCCCGCTCCCTCGTTGTCGGCACCATCGACTTTGACGAGAACATCGACGCCGCCAAGATCGCCAAAATCCTGCGCGCTAACGGCATTCTGGATACCGAGCCTTACCGCAAGCTGGGCCGTAACCAGCTGCGTATCGGCATGTTCCCGGCCATCGATCCAGAGGACGTCAAGAAGCTGACCGGCGCCATCGACTTCATCCTCGACGGCGGCCACGCAGCCAAGTAATTCGCTATCCGGCTACTGTTTCGCCATCGTCTAGCGACTGAATCCGCTCACCCTCCAACCGTGCTTTTAGCTAAGGTTGGAGGGTGATGTTAATAACACCGCCGTTATTTGCCGCACCATCCGTCAGGAGGCCACGTTGCAAGAGCTGAAATTTGTCGTCGCCGATAGCGATGCCTCGTCGCTCGTGCTGCGCGCCGTTGACCCCGCCGTCGGCGGCCCCATCGCTGAGTACTTTCTGCCCGTCACCGACGAGTTGCGCTCTTTTCTTAGTGACGCCCCCACGGCCAGCGCGGACAGCATTTCCGTAGAAGCCGAGGGCGATGCTCGCTCCGGGGCTTCCGAAATTTCCGGTACCGACACCGCTAGCACGACCAGCACAGCCGATGCCGCTGCGGATGCTGCAGACGCTCGCCGGGAGGAGCAAGCGGCACCCCCCGCTGAGGAAGAAGCGACGGAAACCGAGGTGGCACCCTTGTTCCAGGGGCGCGGACAGGATCGCCCCAACGCGCGTCCGCACCGCACTCGGATTTCGATGTCCCCGCGCGGGATCCAGGACCGCATCCGCCACGGCGCCACCGTCGCCGAGCTGGCGGACGAGGCGGACACGGACGAGTCGCGCATCGAGCCCTACGCCTGGCCGATCCTGCAGGAGCGCGCACGCATCGCAGAGCTCGCACACGCGGCGCTGCCGGTAAACGGGGATGGCGTATCGAACCAGCCCCTGTGGGAGGTTCTGGCCACTGCTCTGGCGGCGCACGGGGAGTCTCTTTCGGACGCCGAATGGGATGCCTACCAGAACTCCACCAAGCAGTGGATCGTCACCGTGTCTTGGGAAAAGGACGCGGCCGGGCGAACCAACACGCACGTTGCGGAGTTCATCATCGAGCTACGCGGCTCGGAGAAGGCACTGGCGCACCCACACAACAGCATCGCCGGCGACCTGGTGAACCCGCGCTACGGGCAGCCGGTGCGCAGCGTTTCCCCGGTGACTCCCCTGCTGCACCCAACGCAGACTCCCGAGGACCGGCACTGGGAGGACGACCAGGCCGATCTGGATCGGCAGAGCAACCGATCTGACGAGGTCGGCTCTCCCAGGGTTCCCGGGGCTCCCGCAGCGCAGGACACTCCCCCCGCTAGCGGTGATTCCCCTGCGGAGCGAGGCGACCGCGGCGATAATGAATTCCTAATGCACCCTGACGCTAAGGCCGCGAAGCCGAAGCGTAAGCGCAAGGCCGTCACCCCACACTGGGAGGACGTCCTGTTGGGTGTGCGCACCAACCCCAAGAAAAAGAACTAGGCGATAGAAGGAGCCACTGCTGTGACCCTGGTGACCCTTTGGTTTGTGAATGCTGCCAACCCCAGCACCGTGGTGAACCAGGAGCATAAGGTCGATCGTGGCTTCGCCCGCAAGTACCTGGCACAGCTGAACCCGGCCTGGCCGCTGACGCACATCGGCGACTTCGACATGACCCGCAGCGCGATCCCCGGCACCGATGAGTTCTACATCGGCGGCTACCCGGGGCTATCCGTGGTGCAAACGGTGATCCCCGACCTGCGGAAGCTCTCCGAACTGCCGGAACGCTACCGCACGCTAGTCAGCGCCGCCGATGTATACGCCTCCTGCGTGGTAGCAGACCCGGAAATCGCAGCCTCGACGAAGCCCGGGGACGGTGGAGACCCGGCCTCCAAGGAGGTCGACGAAACCTTCGGGGGCTTCGCCCACTGGGCGGGTGGCCAACTCAAGCGCTCTTTCTGCGCCACCCGTGAGACGGTGTTCGAGGACATTGGGCTGCCCGGCGAGTTCGAGGCTAACTATTGGGCCGGCAACACCGAGGCCAGCGGCATACAGCTGCCTTTCATCCCCGCGGAACTGGCAGCCGCGGCCATCGAGGCCTGGCTCGGCTTTGCGGTCTCCGCTTCCGGGCCGGCACTGCCCATTGCAGCTTTCGCCGTTGACGGTCGCCCAGAGGCGAAGTCCTCCGAATACGACGGTCTGACGCATGGGCGCACCACACCGGACGACATGGTCTCCGTCTACGACGATGAGCAAGGCTACGACGACTACGCTGCCCCGTCCCGCGAGAGCGAACCCAGCGGCGCGGAAGTGGCCAAGAACGTGTTGAACTCCCTGGGCCAGGGGGCTCGCAGGGGAATTTCCGCTGGCCTGCGAGGGCTGCGCGGGGCCTCCAAGAAGATTGGCGACGAAGTGCGCCGCCGCAGCCGCGGGGAGTAGCCCCCTAGCGCACTGCTTCGTAGAAGGCGATGGCCGCCGCCGTGGCCACGTTCAGCGAATCGGTTCCGTGGGCCATTGGGATGCTGGCGCGCACGTCCGCGGCGCGCATGGCGTGCTCCGTCAGGCCAGGCCCCTCCGCGCCAACCATCACCGCCACCTTCTTCCCCCGCCCGCGGGCGGCCTCAGTGGCCTCACGGAGCGTGATGTCCCCCGCTGGAGTGAGTGCCACTACCTCGTAGCCGCGCCTCTGTAGCAACTCCAGGTCCCGCTGCCAGGTGGTCGTCGTGCCGGGGAACTTCGCCCACGGCAGGCGTAACACGTGTCCCATGGAGACGCGCACGCTGCGCCGATACAGCGGATCGGCGGTGGCCGCGCCGAACAGCACGGCATCCACGTTGAGCCCCGCTGCGTTGCGGAAGATGGAGCCGATATTCTCGTGGTCCCCCACGCCCTCCAGCACGGCGATTACGCCGCTGGCGTCGGGGGTTTCCTCCACGTGATCCAGCACTGCCTCCACGGCGCTGGTTCCGGCGGCCCTTATTCCGGTGCCCTGTGTGCCGGGGACTCCCCCTGTTCCTGCCGGCCCCGTAGTGCTCACAGCGCTTACAGTGCTCGCAGTGCTCACCTTGCTCACAGCGCTCGTCGGCAGCCGATCCGCCGACGCGACCAGGCCCCTGTGCATGTCGAAGCCCGCGACCTCCTTCAAGACCTCGCGGGAAACCTCAAACACGGAGAAGGTGGCGTCATCACCAGAAAGAGAGCGAGACAGCTCCTCCTCGATCGCCCGCAGCTTTCCCGGGAACCCCACGACCGCGCGGGTCGGATAGGGGCTCGCCAGCAGGCGCGGGACGACTAGGGTGCCCTCGGCGATGATCAGCTGCTCGCCGGACTTCTTGTCGGAAGCGTTGAGGTTCCGAAAATCGTCCAGGCGCGGGTCGCGCGGGTCATCGATCCGGATGGGCGAAAGGTCTGCCATGGCTAGCCTCGCAGCAGATCCATCACCGGATCGGCGGCGAAGTAGACCACGAACATCCCAGCCACCAGGTACAGCAGCGGGTGAACCTTCTTAGCACGGCCACCGACCAGCGCCATCACGACGTAAGTAATAAAGCCCACGCCGATGCCATTGGCGATCGAGTAGGTAAACGGCATGACCACGATGGTCAAGAAGGCGGGCAGGGCGATGTCGAAGCGCGTAAAGTCAATGTCCTTAATCTGCGCCATCATCATCGCACCCACGATCACCAGGACCGGGGCGGCGGCCTCGATCGGCACAACCTCGTACAGAGGTGTGAAGAACATCGCCAGGATGAACAGCAGGCCGGTAACCACATTGGCCAGGCCCGTGCGGGCGCCGTCAGCGATGCCCGCCGCGGAGTCCACGAATACGGTGTTCGAAGAACCCGAGACCGAGCCACCGACGATCGCGCCGCCGCCCTCGACGATCAGGGCCGTGCGCAGGTTCGGCAGACGATCTTCCTCATCCATCAGCTGAGCCTGCTTACCCAGGGCGGTCATGGTTCCCATAGCGTCGAAGAAGTTGGCCAACACCAGGGTGAAGATCAACATGCAGGCTGCCAGCACGCCCACGCGGGTGAAAGCACCGAACAGATCCACGGCGCCGACCAGGGAAAGATCCGGCATGCCGCCCAGAGAATCCGGGCTCTGCGGTACCGCCAGGTTCCAGCCTGCGGGGTTCGGCTCGCCGTCAACGACGGACGGGCCGGTGTGGGTGAGCGCCTCCACGATCATGGCGATGATGGTGTTGGCGACGATACCAATGAATAGGCCGCCGCGAACCTTGCGGACCACCAGGGTGCCGCAGATCAGCAGGCCAAGGACGAAGACGAACGTGGGCCAGGAGGCAATGGAGCCGTTAATACCCAGGCCAACCGGGACGGTCGTGCCCGCGGCATCCGGAATGCGGCGGACGAAGCCAGAGTCCACCAAGCCGATCATCGCAATGAACAGGCCAATACCCACGCCGATGGCCGCCTTCAGCGAGCCGGGGATCGAGTTGAACACTGCCTCGCGGAAGCCCGTGATGGCCAGTAGCACGATGAGGACACCGTCGATGACCACCAGCCCCATTGCTTCCGGCCAGGTCAGCCCCTCCGTGCCGACGAAAGTGACCGCCACCAGGGTGTTAATGCCCAGACCAGCGGCGATGCCGAAGGGATAGCGGGCGATGATACCGAAGGCGATAGTCATTACGCCTGCCGCCAGGGCAGTAACCGCGGCCACGCGGGCGGTGCCCAGCTCGTCGCCGTTGATGTCCGCACTGGTGCCCAGAATCAGCGGGTTTAGGATGATGATGTAGGCCATCGCGAAGAACGTGACCACACCACCGCGGACCTCGGTGCCCACCGTCGAGCGGCGCTCCGAGATGTGGAAATAGCGGTCTAGGAAGCCACGATCCTGCGGTTCCCCAGATTCTGTCTTGGCGGCCTTGGCGGCCTGTGCATCTGCCATGCGGAATTCTCCCCTACCTGTTCGGTCTGAGCGCGGAAGCTACCCTTCAGCAGAACCGTAGGCAGCCACCACAATTTGAAACGTCAAGTTATAAGTAACCACCCCGCAGGGCATTAATGCAACTATTAGGTACCCGTTCGGGCACCCCAAGAGCGCGGGAGTTAGCCAGGGCTAGCCGGACTGGCTGGACTGACTAGGGGGCTGACGCCCCATTTATTCGAAGCGCGAGAAGCCTTCGTCGACGTACACACCGTAATTATTGGTGCCCTCCCCGAGCTCCTCGCCGATGGATTCCTCCACCGTCGCCGAGTGCGCGCCGCAGCCATAGTCCCGCTGTACCACGCGCCCGTCGGCGGAGTACTCGTTCGCGCACACGCCCACGCCGTTTTCCACGTTGTCGATGGGCAAGTAGAACGCGCAGGTTTCGCACTGCAGGTCTGCCTTCTTCGCGAACTCGGAGCGCGGCCCGTAGTCCCCCTCGCGCCAGCGCTTGCGGGCTTGGCGTAGCCCCTCGTGTGAAAGTGTGTTGCCCGCCTGCGGGTTTCGCAGGAAGCCATCGCCGTCCTGCAGCTTGGCCCACGCGGTCAGCCGCTCGTCGTCGCGGCGCGGAGGGAGCGTATCGCCAGGCCCTAGGTCGCCCGGCTGCACGCGATCCTCGTAAGGCACCCACTCCGGGGCCAGCGAGGCATGCTTGCCGGCCTGCAGGCTGACCTCGTTGATGGTGAGCACCCCACTGCCCGGCACCGTCACCAGCACCACGACCCACTCCCAACCGCGGTAGCCGGGCACTCGACTGGCGTAGCGGTAAATCCCCAAACCCTCGCCGTCCGTTGCGATGCCGAGGGCCTTCCCCACCTCGTCGCCGCCTACCTCTTCCACCGCGGCGCGGGCTGTTTCCTTAGCCTCCGCCGAAAAAAGAATCGGATCTGCCTTTTTCTTCCTACTCACCTGAACCATTATGCCTGCCACCTGCTTACTGTGATGCATGATGGTTGCATGTTCTCTTACCGACGCCACCCTCACGCATCCTTCCCTCTGCTTCGAAAAGGGCGGGTGACTTCCCAAATACTCGCAGCTGTAGGAGCTGCGGCCGTGGCGTGTGCGTTATCGGCGTGCGGTGCGGACGACGGGGCGTCACCAATAAAACCAGGGACAACAGCAAAAGAGTATGGCGATGCACCGATGCTCGAGGTCACAGTGGACGAAGTACACCCATGGGACAAGTCCGCGTTTACCCAGGGGCTTGAGGCGGCCGACGACGGGCGCCTATTGGTCGGCACGGGACTATACGGCGAATCGAAGATCTATTACACGAACCTAGAAGGCGAAAAATCCAGCGAACAGAGCCTAGGCAAAGAGCTGTTCGGCGAGGGGGTTGCGATTCATGGCGATACGGCGTGGCAACTGACATGGAAGGAACACACCGCAATTAAGCGCGACGCACGCACACTCGATGAGGTGGACCGGGCAGATTACGAGACCGAGGGGTGGGGCTTGTGCTCCCAGCAGGATCGACTCGTGATGAGCGACGGCTCGGGCACCCTGACCTTCCGCGATCCCGAAACATTCGCCAAAACCGGTTCCGTGGAAGTGGAAGGCACCGACCAACTCAACGAGCTGGAATGCACTGCCGACGGCAAGGTGTGGGCCAACGTGTGGCAAACCGACACAATCCTGGAGATCGACCCGGAAGTTGGAAAGGTCACACACGTTGTGGATACAGCCGGGTTGTTCCCCGCAGCACAGCGCGATGGCGCGGACGTGCTGAATGGCATAGCGGTCGTGCCAGGCAGCTCCCCAGACGACCGACGCTTCTACCTGACCGGCAAGTTGTGGGACGAGATGTACGAGGTGCGCTTTAAGGAGCCGCAGGGTTAGGAGTGGCTATAAGGGCGGCTAGAGGTTAGGGCTTGTGCGGCCAGTGAATTAGGATCGGGAGGCGTGAGCGAGCAAGAGAAAACCAGTCCGAAGCCTTCCACCGCGCCTGCGCCGAAGCTGTCCAAGAAGCAGCAGCGCCAGCGCGCCCAACGAAAGCAGCTGATGACGATGGGGGCGATCGTCGCCCTCGTAGTTGTGGTGATCGGCGGCGTGCTGCTTTATAACCGCTGGCAGGACGGGAAAATCGAAACGCTACCGCAGGATCAACGCATCATCGCTGTGGTCGATGGCAAAGAGCACGAGATCGCACCCTACTCCGTCTGCCAATTGGACGACCCGGACTGCAAGCCCTCTGAGCCCTACAAGCTGCAGGTGGGGGATGCTGAAAAGGTAACGATCAAGCCGCCGGAGGATGTGTACGACCACGACTGGTCGCTGCTGCAGATCTTCGACGAGCCGGGCGCTAACCAAGACAACTACTACAAGAGTTACGAGCGTGAGGAGGTCACGCTGGATCTGAAGGCTTCCGTGAAGGCCGATGATGGAAGCACCCCTCAGCTCAAGGTCTTGGAGCTGCACTCTATGTTGGTCGGCTTGGACGACAACGACGAGCAAACCCCCTACGCAACCATCTGGTCGATCGAGATCGCCCAGTAGCTCCCTTTTTATCTAGGGGAACTCCCTTTACTAAGGGAGGGTGCGAGGGGGGTTTGACTTAAGAAGTGTGAAGCGCGACCGCTAGTTGTCGAGCTCGCGCGCGATGGTGCGCAGGATCTCCGCCACCTGGCGGGCCTCCTTGCGCTCTGGGCGGCGACCGGACTGCAGTACCGGCAGCACGCTGCTATCCAGCAGCGTGATCGTATCCTGCACCATCTGGTGGAGCTGCTCGGGGTTGTACTTGTGCTGCGCACGGCGGGGGCCATTGTCCAGCACCGTCATGGTGTGAACCTGCGGTCCACGGCGGCCAGCGATGAACTCGTACTCGATGCGCTGCCCCTTGACCAGTTCGGTGACGCCGTCGGGCAGCACCTGGGAACCGACGTAGACGTCCTCATCCCCAGGGTTGCTGACGAAGCCGTAGCCGCGGTCTGCGTCGTACCACTTCACTTTTCCGGTTGGCATGGGATCACCCTATTCCTTGATGTCAATAGAATGACCTAGGTTAGCGAGAATGCAAGGGTAGAGCAAATCCCACTCGCTAATCACATCAGCCACAGGCGTTACAAGACAATTGTGATCTTAGTCACATTACGAAATCGTAACGAAATGGATTCATTCCTATAAATTCCAGGTCAATAAGCGTTTCGAAAACCCGCCTTAACGTTGTATAAGTTTCGAATCTTGCAAAAAACGTGACACAAACGTGACAAACCAGTACGGTAGCCCATGACCTTAAGGCGAACGAGCAAACGGCTCGACGTCACAGAAGCAAGAGATCACTGAACTTTCTGAACTTAAGGGACTTAAGACATCCAAGACAGCTCAGTGATCTTCGAGAGATAACGAAACAAAAGGCGCCATAACTAGGACAAGGCGCCCGAAGGGAAACTCAGCAAACATGGCACGTCACGCAAAGACCAGCTCTTTCACCACCGCAGCCCGCCTGTCCGTCGCAGGCGTTGCAGTTGCAGCAACCTCTGCACTGCTGGCTCCGACTGCTTCCGCGGCACCGGATTCCGACTGGGATCGCCTGGCTCAGTGCGAGTCCGGCGGCAACTGGTCCATCAACACCGGCAACGGCTACCACGGTGGCCTGCAGTTCAGCCCGTCCACCTGGGCTGGCTACGGCGGCAAGCAGTACGCACCGTACGCATACCAGGCAACCCGCGAGCAGCAGATCGCCGTTGCAGAGCGCGTTCTGGCTGGCCAGGGCTGGGGCGCATGGCCGTCCTGCTCCGCCAAGCTGGGCCTGAACTCCAAGCCGACCCCGCGCAACGTTGCAGCTAAGCCGAAGGCTAAGCCGGCCGCACCGGCTCCGGTTGTGCAGCAGGCCGTCCGCGACCTGTCCCGCAACTCCAACGCTCTGGCTGTAGACAAGTTCTACGATGCACTGGTCAAGCGCATTGAGGAGCTCGGCTTCTCCGTGCCGAAGGAAGTCACCGACTACTACAACGCCAACAAGCACTCCCTGAACCACACCTACAAGCAGTACTCCGCTCAGCTGCAGGCTGTTCTACCTCACTAAGATCAGGTCTAGCTAGAAGCCGGGTCGGCACGCAGTAGCGTTCCCGCCCGGTTTTTTCGTGGCCGCTGGCTAGGCGCCCGCAAGCTGCCCGCGACGTGCCCGCAAGGTGCGTACAAGGCAGCCGCAAACGAAAGGTGGCGCGCTTCCCCACATGGGGAGGCGCGCCACCTTTGTCAGTTTATTAGT